>QQUM01000838.1 GCA_008501545.1 Calditrichota bacterium | reverse complement strand
TTTTCATTCAGCCGCGTCCTGATTTGTGCCAGATTATGGGCATCCTTTATGGATGGTGCTGTAAGGCGAACAATTTCACAACCTGCCTGTGCCAATTGCAACGCTTCAGATACTGAAGCGTCCGTGTCCATGGTGTCGGAAGTCGTCATCGATTGAATACGGATCGGATTTTTGCCGCCAATACCAACATCGCCGATCATTACTTCGTGTGTCGGGCGGCGTTTATAGGAGAAAATACTTTCACAATATTTCATAGCGGGGCTCATGTTTATATGCCAGGTAAAAAAGAAGGGCAAAAAATAATCTTTTTCTTCTAATAATGCAAGAGACGAGTTTTTGTCTTTTTCTTTCAGATACAGTAACCTTTAGTAAATGAAAATGCCATTTAATTTATTCCTTGCACTTTCAAGATGAATTCGCGTTTTTAGTCACCATCCTAAAGGAGAAAAGCCGGCAAATGGTAACCGATTTTGCAATACAATTTGAGAATAACAAATCCGCAAGACGCGATGTGAAATTATCGCCATCAGCATACCTTCTCGCCTGGTGCCGTTTGTTTGCTCAGTTAGCAGAGAATCCTGAACAAATTTCCGAAAGCATGTTGAATGATCTTGTCGCTTCCACAGGAGTTCCTCATAATAATTTAAAAGCTGGATTAATCGCACAATTCACCGGATTTGCCAAAACGAACAGGGACACGTTTCCTGATATTTTTTTGGAAAATACACAGCATGTGGCTATCGTTGCTGCCGGAAATATCCCGGGTATCGCCATTGCTCCTGCACTGCTGCTGGCTGCGGCCGGATGCCCGGTTATTGTGAAAATGGCGAAGGCAGACCAGGTTCTCTTGCCCTGGTTGCTGCGGTTATTTGAAAAACAATTTGGCGCCACAGGTATTTCCACAGGCTACTGGCAACCTGAAAGCGAGGTCTTTGATCAGCTGTTATCCCAAGCCGGCAAAGTTATTGTATTTGGAAATGACAGCACCATTTCTGCTCTAAAAATGAAATGGGGCAAGAACATAATTGGATTTGGTCACAAGTTCAGCATCGGCGTTCTTGATGTGGATAAAATGGAAGCGCATGATTACCATGCAATTGCGAAAGATACTGCCTTGTATCTTCAGTCTGGCTGTTTATCACCGCAGGCATTTTTTGTAAAAGGATCGAACGAAGAAGTAATGTATCATGCTGAAAAGTTCTTCACTGCACTACAATTTCTCGAATCTGAATTTGGTGAAGCGGATTTAGACACCGGCACTGCATTTCAGCGCCATGCGTTAATTGATCAGCTCGATATGCTAGGAGTCACCAGATTCGCGAATGCAACAGGATCAATTCTGGTGACGCTTGATGATAATTTTTTTCCTGAAAGATTATTAGGTCCTTTTGTTGTTCAGTTTATTCCATTTGCGAACATGAAGGCATTGGAATTAAAACTGAGCGCTCTATCCAAATGGATGCAGGGCGCATGTTTATACAACCGAAATGAAAACAAGCCGGGATACAAATCACTATTATCAAAACATGGTTGTACCTACATCGCTGAACCAGGTTTTATGCAAAGTCCACCAATAACCTGGGAAAATGGTGGTTTCGATTTAATTGAAAAAATTATGGAATCATAGAAAATGAATCTGCTGAATGAATTTAAAAAATATGTCTGCCAGACATCCCCGGAACCGCTCGGTTTGGAAATCGCCCGCGCTGAAGGACCGTACCTTATCACAAGTTCCGGTGAAAAATACCTCGATTTAATTTCTGGAATTGGCGTTGCTTCGATTGGGCATGGACGGCAAGCGGTTCTTGATGCTATTCAAAAGCAGGCGAGTTTATATCTGCATCCGATGGTCTATGGGGAAGTTGTTCAGGAGCAGCAGGTTCTGTACGCGAAAAAATTAGCGGATATCCTACCCGGACCTATCAGCAATGTATTTTTTACAAACAGTGGGACCGAAGCAGTGGAAGGTGCATTAAAAACCACCAGAAAATATACAGGGAGACAGGAAATTTTCAGTTTTTCCGGATGTTATCATGGTGATACCTTTGGCTCGCTTTCACTGCAGGCAGAATCGATGTACCGGGAACCATTTGAACCAGTTGTGCCGCAGATTTTCCATCTTCCGTGGAACGATGTGAACGCCTTGGAAAGGATCTCGGAGCTAACAGCGGCCGTTATCATCGAGCCAATACAAGCGGAAGGTGGAATTCGTGTTCCAACAGGGGATTTTATGCATGCTTTGCGACATCGATGTACCCAAACCGGTGCACTGCTCGTTGCCGATGAGGTTATGACCGGTTTTGGGCGCACCGGGCGGATGTTTGCAACTGAGCACTTCGGGTTGGCGCCTGATCTGATTGTTCTGGCCAAGGCGCTTGGTGGAGGCATGCCACTGGGGGCGTTTGCAGGACCGCAGGATATTATGAAAACGCTTTCAGAAAATCCACCTTTGGCGCATGTGACAACATTTGGTGGACACCCGGTCTCCTGTGCTGCGGGTTTGGCTGCACTTGAGATTCTAATTCAAGAAAATTTGTCTGAGAGAGCAAGAAAAATCGGAGAACGAATAAATTACCATTTGAATCCCTGGGTTGGCAAAAACAAGATTCTCAAGGAAGTTCGCGGGAGAGGTTGTCTCATTGGCCTGGTATTTAAAGATGCAGCCACAACGAAGAAGGTCGTAGAAAAATGCCGTGAGAATAAAATGATTATCGGCTGGACACTTTATCATTCTACAATTATTCGTATGGCACCGCCCTTCATTTTAACCGATGCGCAAATCGATGCAGCGATGGAAAGCCTTATACAAATCATTAAAAAAACGCAGGAATAGTCATGCAATCCAATAGTAAACCACGCTGGCTACGCATAACAGAAATATTCTTTTCAATACAAGGGGAATCAACCTATGCAGGCCGGCCCTGCATTTTTATTCGCACGACAGGTTGCAATCTCCGTTGCAGCTGGTGCGATACAGAATATTCCTTTTATGGGGGTGAAAAACTTTCTGTCGCCCAAATAATGGAAAGAATTCGACTATGGCCTTGTAAATTGGTCGAGATAACAGGTGGTGAACCACTTTTGCAAAAGCATCTTCCGGATTTGATTCATGCGTTGTACGATGAGGAATATGAGATTATGCTCGAGACGGGTGGACATATGGATTTATCGATGATTGATCCGCGTGTGAAAAAAATAATTGACGTTAAATGTCCAGGGAGCGGGGAAGCAGCGAGAATGCATTTCGCAAATTTGGAAAATGTTTCCCCCCATGACGAAGTTAAATTTGTAATTGCTGACCGCGATGATTACGAATATGCTGCGGATGTCATTAAAAAGTATAAGCTGGAAAAGCAAACAACTGTCCTCATCTCACCTGTTTTTGAAATGCCAGAATATAAAAATGTCGTAAAATGGCTTTTAGAAGATGGGATTCAAGCGAGATTACAATTACAGCTTCATAAGTTTATTTGGCATCCGGCGCAAAAAGGTGTTTAGTGTCTTAAAAATCCAGACGCTGATAATTTTTTGTAAAATATCGAAAATGGTTTGCATCGTGCAGATTATTCACTTAAGTTGCCGATCCGAATTTTTCCCACCTCCTGCAATTACGTAGTGCATACCTTAAATTTTGCATCATCTCATTCTGTAGAAAATGCAACTTGACAATCTCAACACACAAACAGACTGGAGGCGTCAGATGAGGCAGTCCACTCTTCATGGTTATCACGTATTGTTAGTCGAAGATAACCCTGATTTTCGTGATTTATACTGCTTTTATTCCCGTCAGGCCAAGTTGAAAACTCTCACTGCAAAGGATGGTACAGAAGCACTCGATTATCTCCGGAATCACACCTTTGATTGTATCCTTCTTGATTACATGCTTCCCGATTATTCAGGCCTGGAAATTATTGAAATTCTAAAAAATGATCCGGTTTATGAGCGAAATAAAGCATGTAAAATCGTTGCTGTTTCAGCGATCGACCTACCTCAACAGATGCTTGCAAAAATATACAACGCAGGTGCTACTCTATTTTTGTCCAAAACATTTGCTCTGAAAGAAATGGTGCAAGTTGTTCACAATTTTTGTTTTGCCACAACCGTCTCAAGGGATGCAGAGGAAATGGTGCTTGTTGAAGTTGCATAATTGTAAAGCACTTGACGAGGGGATATTCCATCAGGGATGAAGGGACAAATTGGCTATAATGCAATGTAAAATCTCTTTTTAATTGCAATTATCTCTCTTCGGTTTATATTACGTTTTTAATGATGAGCACGGTAGTATACCCATCATGTTCGTACGCTCACACGTCGTAATTTGTATTTAAAGAGAAAGTTTTAGCCGGTTATGCCATTCATTTACTCAGATCGATATTTGAAAGAATTTGGCGATCACATTTTCCCTGTTGAAAAATACCAGTTGATAAAAAAGAAGTTGCTTGAACATGGTATTGATGAATCTGAGTTTATAGAACCGGTGGAAGCAACACGCGAACAATTACAGCTTGTCCATACGGAAGCATACCTGGACGATTTAAGTAATCTGCGCATGACACAACGGACTATTTTTTCTGAATTACCATTGACTGCGCCTGTTATAAATTTATTCTACTTGGCAGCAGGTGGAACCTTGCAAGGGATTGAGATTTCAGAAAAAAACGGTTGGGTCGTTCATATTGGTGGCGGTTTTCATCATGCGAAGGAAGCAAAGGCCGAGGGTTTTTGCTATGTTAACGATCTTGCCGTTGCTGCACGCACCTATGCTGCCAAACACCGAAAAAATCGTGTGTTAATAATTGATCTGGATTTGCACCAGGGAAACGGGACAGCAAAGATTTGCCAACCCGATACGCAGATATACACTTTTTCAATGCATGAGGAAGACAACTATCCTGTTAAAGAAATGAGTGATATGGATATCTCTTTATATTCCGGTGTTACGGATGAAATTTATCTGCAGAAACTCGATGACGCGTTAATCACTATAATGCAAAACTTTACTCCTCACTTGATATTATATCAGGCTGGTGCTGATCCTTACTACAAGGATCAGCTTGGAAATCTCGCATTAACAAAAGATGGCCTGAAAAAAAGAGATGAAACCGTGTTGCGTCTGGCAAAACAAAAAAATATTCCAATTGTTACAACCCTGGGCGGGGGGTACGCAATTGATACGAATGACACTGTTGATATCCATACGGCAACCTGTCTGGCACATATGGATATATTCTCATAAATTTTTCCTTTTTGTCTCAAAAATTTAATCGGAGTTGAATTGAAGAAGCTGGAATTTTCACCGGCGTGAAAAATTATCTGCACCTGCCGAGTTTGGGTTCTACTTTTTACTACGGATCAACAAAATCTGTTTGACCTGCCATGCATGGATCTCCCACATCATTGGCCATTTAGAAAAGCAATTTTCTGACAGTACTAATCGTAGATGCTGTTTTCACTAAACGAGAATTCGCTTGACTTGCACGGGAATTCATTGTAATTTTATGGCTGATTTTCGACCACAATATACCAGGATAGTGGTCTGTTTCTAAAAAGCACGGGCTTATTCAAGCAGATTTACATTGATTCCGAGAGAGTTGACAGCTGCAAACCATAATTGTGAATAGGATTTTAAGTGAACGCAAAACTCGGACGTGTACTCGTTGTTGACGATGTACCTGTAAATATTCAACTATTGACAACACATTTGAAAGCTGCTGGATATGAGGTCATTCCAGCCCGTGATGGAGAAGAAGCACTGGTTCTTGTTCAAGAATCCAAACCGGATCTTATTCTTCTCGATGTGATGATGCCGAAAATCAATGGATTTGAAGTTTGTGAACGGATCAAATCCAATAGCGCTACTGAGTACATACCCGTTATCATGGTCACGGCACTTAACGACATCGAACATAAAATTCGTGGTGAAGAAGCAGGGGCAGACGATTTTATTAGCAAGCCTTTTAATAAAATGGAATTGCTGATTCGGGTTCGGTCTCTTCTGCGAATAAAGTTATTACATGATCAACTAAGTGAAAAAATTGCCGAACTTGCACTTGCAAAAGAGCGATTAAGACAATTGGCCATCACGGATGGATTGACGCGGTTGTACAACCATCGTCATTTTAAAGAAGTGCTTTTGCTTGAACTCGATCGTGCCAAACGGCATAACCAGAATATTTCGGTGGTCATGATCGATATTGATCATTTCAAATGTTACAATGATACACATGGTCACCAGGCTGGTGATGTTTTACTACAGAAAATTTCGCGGCTCTACGCTGAAAATATTCGTAAAATCGATTTAGCCGCACGTTATGGCGGTGAAGAATTTGTTTTAGTTCTCATCGAAACGGATAAAGAAGCCGCAACGATTGCGGCAAACAAAATCCGCAGTATTATAGAGCAATTTCCCTTTGAGAATGAACAAACTCAACCAAACGGCAAAATTACTGTCAGTATGGGCGTTGCTACTTTTCCTGAAGATGCCCACGATTTTGATGGGTTGGTTGGTGTTGCGGATCGAAGATTATACATGGCTAAAGATAATGGTCGCAACCAGGTTGCGGTTGTTGATATCGAGCCAGAGCAAGTTGGATGATAATTTAAATGCCTTGTTTGAGCGCATAAAATCCTGATAAACACTCTATCCTTTTGTGAAAAGGATATTACATGATTGATTTTTTGTTTTTTACACGACGGACTGTTTTTCGTCGCTTGTTTTTTATTACTCTCCTTATTGCGATTATTCCCTTGACGATAAGTTGGCTCTATTTCACGAGCGATTATTCGTTTAATGGTCGTGGGGAAATGACATCATTTTCTATAAGTGTCTTCTATTTTATTCTTTTCAGCGCCCTGTTGATGGCTGGTATCGGCTCCTATTACTTATCGAAATCTATTAGTCAGACACTTTTCGCCTTCACCCGCTCGGCTACTGAAATCGCCCGTGGAAATTTCGAACACAAGATCGAAATCCAGTCAAATGATGAGATTGGCAAACTCGCCAAATTATTCAACTATATGACAACTGAGTTACGCCGGTTACACCAGAAAAATCTCTATAAAATTATTAATGAACGAAATAAGACACAGGCTATCGTTCGCAACATTGTCGATGGCGTAATTGTTACCGACAACGAGAACAACATTCTTGTACTCAACGAGGTTGCTGAAAAGCTTTTTGGGATCGTCGAGAAAAACGTAAATGAAACGCCAATCACAAACCATATTCACAACAAACAGTTATTGCAATTTATACGTAGTATTCATGATAACAGTGAAGGAAGTTCGACATCCGAACTCAAACTGAAAAATCCAGATAACTGGCGTGACATTTCAATTCAGGCACGGGCAGCACGTGTGATCGGAGAGAATGATAAAGTGATTGGTGTCGTAACGATTTTACGTGATGTCACAAGAGAAAAAGAAATTGATCGAATGAAAACGGAACTCGTTTCGATGGTCGCCCACGAGCTACGCTCTCCATTGACTTCGATTTCGGGCTTTAGTGAACTTTTAATGGATCCAACTATTAATCGGGAGCAATCTGAAGAGTATGCTGAAATAATCCTGAAGGAATCCAACAGACTAAGTGAGTTAATCAACAAATTTCTCGATATCTCAAAAATTGAAGCTGGTAAATCACAAGTAAACAGAGCAGAATTTCAAATTCGCGAGGTCGTTGACAAGGTTCTTGACGTCAATCTTCATCAGGCAGAAAGAAAAAATATTGCAATATCACTTAAAGCAACTCCAAATATGCAAAAAGTATTTGCCGACCGAAGCATGATCGAACAAGTCATGCTGAATTTGTTCAGTAATGCCATTAAATATAGCCCTGAAAATTCAGCAGTTGAAGTGCGTATTCGTGAATTAAAATCGGAAATCGTGGTTGAAGTGGAAGATACGGGATATGGTATTTCTGAAGATTCCTTACCGCGTGTATTTGATAAATTCTACCGTGCAGCGGAGAATGATGCTGTTCGAAACGAAAGTGGCACAGGACTCGGTCTCCCACTCGTGAAAGAAATTGTTGAAATTCATGGTGGACGTGTCGCTGTTAAAAGCAAATTAGGGAAAGGATCCACGTTTGCTTTTACTTTACCAAAGCATGAAGCAGGCATAGAAAATGGACGCAAAGCATCGATCGAAGTCAGTATGTTGGCGCAAGAAGATTAAAGATTACGTCTGAACCGTTTTCAAGTGCAGTTAGATTATGCACTTCTCAATTTTTAAACTCCCCATTTGGCAATCTTGCTGGAATAACGATTCACAACTTTCATCTCGCTTAAACTCAATTCCAGCCTAAATTCATAGCTCTAATCAATCCAAAACTTGTGGGATAATGGTCGTCAAAGCGCCACATAGTCAAATACAGACTGAATACTGGATTATGTGCATCGTAGTTTTGAAGCACTAAACATCGTCCCGGACAAAGAACTTTTTTAATTCGATTAATTTAACTGGATTGTATTGTGGAATCATCAGTTTACTCAAGTTCAACGACAAAGTCGGAAACCATACAGGGCGACATAAAAAAAATCGAAATGGAACGTAAGTCGAAATGTGTGCTTATGGTCGATGACGAACCTGATATGGTTGAAATCGTTAAAAAAGTTCTGACCAGGGCAGGTTATCAGTTTCTTTCAGCCAGTAACGGCGATAAGGGAATCGATCTTATGCTTAAGAAGAGACCTGATCTGGTACTCCTTGATTGGATGATGCCTGGTAAAAGTGGTCGGGATGTCTTGCACGAACTTTCAAAAAATAACAATTTGCGTCCCGTTGCAGATACACCGGTTATAATGCTCACTGCGAAAGCTGAACATCAGGTCGATAGAAAAGAACTCTTCGAATTGGGATTAAGCGCTTTTCTTATCAAACCGTTTGGCCATCGGGAACTGATCAATGTGATAGACAATGTTTTTATTCTCGATGATTTGAAAAAGAGAAATAAAGAGTTAGAGAGAAAGCTTAAACAATCAGAGTATAAATATCAGGATTTGATCGAAAACGCCAATGATCTTATTTTTACCATTAATAAAGACGGTAAATTTGTTTTTATCAATCGGCGCTTGCTAGCATTAACCGGCTTACGAAAGACGCAGATTTTGGGACATGATTTACGAGAAATCATTATTCCTGATGATCAGGAGAATGTGTGGGAGAATTTCCAGAAAGTCATTCATGGAAATCCACGCATTTTTGAATTTCGTGTTTTGAATAATGACGAGCAATTGAAGTATCTCTCCACTAATTTAAATCCTATTTTTGATCGGGGTGAGGTGAGTGGTGCAGTCGGGATTTCACGTGATGTGAGTCAGCAGAAGAAACTGGAACAGCAAATTGTCGATTTGAAAAACTTTAACGAAAGTATCATCCAAAGTATGGGGGCCGGTCTAATCACAATTGATCTGAATAATACAATTACGTCTTTTAATGTCAGCGCCGAAGAAATCCTTGGCTACAATTCCGAAAACGTCATTGGTAACAAGATTGATGAAATTCTTACACGCAGTGATGTCGAAAAACTTTTACCCGATGAGTCAAGCATAGAAACGGATCCCATGCATCGTGAGTTGCTTCTCAAAAATGGCCGCGGTGATGCCTTGCATATCGGTTTTTCAGTGACACCCCGTATCGATAACCAGAATCACCGTGTGGGTACGATAATTTCATTTCGGGATATTTCCCAAATAAAGCAAATGCAAGCAGAAGTTGTCCGAATGGACCGTTTGGCCTCACTGGGTGTACTCGCTTCAGGGATCGCGCATGAAATTCGAAATCCCCTTGCGGGTATTAAAACCGTCGCACAAACACTCGAAGAAGAGATTCCTCCGCAAGATGGCAAACAGGAATATCTGGCCCGCATTATTCGCCAGGTGAATCGTATGGATGATTTATTGAAAGCATTTTTTACTTATGCACGGCCGGGGCAGCCGGTGCGTAAATTGTCCAAATTACAGGAAATCATTAATGAAGTAACACCACTGGTAGAACAAAAACTAAAAAGTAACGCGATCAACCTGGAACAGACTTACGCGCCCGATCTGCCGCTGATTTATGTTGATTTCGGCCAAGTACACCAGGTGCTTTTGAACCTGTTTCTGAATGCGATTGATGCAATGCCTGAAGGAGGAACGTTGTCAATCCATGCTGAACCACAATTTTCTTCAATCCGTAGAACTGATCGTCGTGGTCAGCGATTTCATGTTCCTGAAAAATCTATGCTATATGTGAAAATTGCCATATCCGATACCGGGGAAGGCATTAAAAAAGAAGATATCGAAGGTATATTTAATCCGTTTTTTACAACAAAACCAAACGGAAGTGGATTGGGCTTGTCGATTGTTTATCGAATTGTTGAGGAGCATAAAGGGGATATTTATGTCGAAAGTGAACCTGATGTTGGCACAACATTTACTCTATTATTGGCTACTGAGGAATCCTGATGTTTAAATGCAACCTACTTATAGTTGAAGATAATGTTGATTTGTGTGAAACGCTTGCAGATATTTTTCGCAAAAATGATTTCAATGTACAAACTGCCTTTCGGACAGATGATGCCCGGGAAATATTGCGCAGGGATTTAATCGATCTTGTTATACTGGACTTAAAATTACCGGATGGCAGTGGGCTCAAAGTTTTGGATACTGTCAAGGATGTTGATTCTGATATACTCGTAATCATGATCACGGCAAATACCCATGTTGAACCGGCAGTTGAAGCGATGAAATCGGGTGCCTATGACTATATAATGAAGCCATTTGAACTAGATGAAGTGAAGTTGGTTGTACAAAAGGCGTTGGAAACACAGATTCTAAAGAGAGAGGTCGCTCGGTTAAAAAGACAGCACGAGTCGATGTTTCCAAAAACCGATATGTTTAGTGTAAACAAAAAGATGGAAGAAGTGAAGCGCATGATAAAAATCGTCGCTGAAACGCCACGTACTTCACTTCTCATCGAAGGTGAAAGCGGGACAGGAAAGGAATTGGTTGCTGATGCTTTGCACCAATGGAGTATCCGTTCCTCCGGTCCATTTATTAAAGTGAACTGTGCCGCTATTCCGGAGAATTTGCTTGAATCTGAGCTTTTTGGGCACGAGAAGGGTGCTTTTACCGGTGCTGATGCGATGAAGAAGGGATTGTTCGAAATGGCGAACAACGGTACGATTTTCCTTGATGAAATTTCCAGTATGGATTTGGCTTTGCAACCCAAAATTTTGCGTGTTCTTGAAACACAAAGCTTTCGGCGTATCGGTGGGACAAGCGATATAAAGCTTGATGTGCGTATCATCGCTGCCTCAAACAGAAATTTGCAGGAGATGGTGAATAATGGCGAATTTAGAGATGATTTGTTGTATCGCCTGAAAGTCATCGTTATTAAATTGCCACCACTTCGTGAACGAATCGACGATATCATTTTTCTCGCGAATATTTTTATCGAATCGAATAACCGTGAATTTAACAAATCCATTAAAGGACTCACGGACGATGCTAAAGAACTTCTTTTGAATTATCGATGGCCCGGCAATGTCCGTGAATTGAAAAATGTCATGGAAAGAGCGGTCATACTCTGCAACACCGCATATATTGGAGCCGATCTTCTGCCATCAGAGCTGAACGCAGATGCAGGGGATACTGTATCGAGCGGCGTGAATGGTGTGAGTCCATTGGCAAATGGTCATTTTGGTTCGCTAGCTGAAATTGAAAAATTACACATAGAGTATATGCTTGATCAGTGCAGTGGTAATAAATCCAAAACTGCGCGTGAACTTGGCATATCAAGATCGACTTTGCGTGAAAAGATGAAACTCTACGATATAGATGGTTGATTTGTTACCGTACTGGTCAATTTGGGGTGTGTTGGTCGGGCGAGATGGTCGAAATTCAGCCAGAAACAATTAATAAATTTTTTTCATCTATTTTGCTATATTTTTTTGCTAATTAAATTTTATCCATATTTTCTGCCTGACATATCTTTCATTCTGCCTATTTACATTAATTTTTCAAAAAAAATTCATAAAAAGTATATTTAATTCGACTTTATAGCCTGTGGCATGTCCTTTGCTGATTTGTTCAATATCACAGCATTGATGGAGATCCAGGCTATGGAAAAAAAGAAAGTCGTCATCGTTGACGATGAAGAAGATTTGACTTGGAGTATTTCCAGGTATTTAAGTAGGCATGAAAGTTGTCTTGATGTAGTTACATTTAATTCGTCTGTAACCGCACTGGATTATCTACTTGACAATAAAGTCAATCTTATCGTTTCTGATTTGCGCATGCCAAAAATTAATGGTTTTGAGCTATTGGAAAGTATAAGAAAAAAATGGCCAAATATTCATTCTATTATTATGACGGCATACGGTGCCGATATACTGGAAGATGGCAAGGGCACAATTGATAATTTTTTATTCATCGAGAAACCTTTTGAACTCCAGACGCTGCGGAGATACATTATCGATTTGGTTTCACCCGATGAAAAAGAGATGCAGGAAGCATTTGCCCGAACTAAAATTAAAGAAATGGTTGAGACTAATTGTCTTTCACATAAAACGGCGATGATGCTTATCGAAAATGGATTGCACAACGGCCGGATTTATGTTCAAAAGGGACAAAGAATTCATGCTGAGTGCGGTGATCTTGAAGGTGAAAATGCTTTACAAAACATTCTCGATTGGGACCAGGTGGATTATTATACGACCCCGCATTTTACATGCGAAATAAAGACGATTTCTCGAGATTGGAAGACATTGCTCAATTCCAACATGATTGAA
>QQUM01000224.1 GCA_008501545.1 Calditrichota bacterium | reverse complement strand
AAAAGCAGCGGAGCTACTCAAGATGCTTATTTATGAAACAAAGTAAAACCCTGTTAAGTATACGGTTTTCAGTATTTTTATTCACTGATTTGATGTTTTATACTCGCAGCCACGATCACAGTGGCTACGAGTTGATAATATGGTTCTTGCACATCTTGGATTCGTAGTGTATATTTGAAAAAATATCAATGCTTAACTGGAGTACACCATGAAGGCTGAATTTACAGCGATCATTGAAGCAGCACCAGAAGGCGGCTTTTGGGCAATATGCCCTGAAGTGCCAGGCGCCAATGGACAAGGCGAGAATATCGAGGAAGCAAAGAAAAGTTTGCAACAGGCAATCGAGCTAATTTTTGAAGACCGCAAAGCAGATATTCTGCGAGGCTTGCCAGATGACGCGATTCAGGATAAGGTCATGATTGGATGAAACGGCGTGAATTGGAAAAGAAATTGAGAATCGCAGGTTGCTACCTTAAATGAGAAGGTGATTCACATTCACTTTGGATCAATCCCCAAACCGGGAGAATTGAGACGGTTCCACGCCATAATGAAATTAAAGAGCCACTCGCAAAAAAAATCCTAAAAAATCTGAATGCAGATTAAATAACCACAGATATCATAGATGTTTTTTACTT
Source organism: Calditrichota bacterium (assembly GCA_008501545.1). GTDB lineage: Bacteria > Zhuqueibacterota > Zhuqueibacteria > Zhuqueibacterales > Geothermadaptataceae > Bioreactorimicrobium. Next base: position 2,631 of record QQUM01000224.1, on the reverse strand, counting down.
GCAGCCACGGTCACCGTGGCTGGGACCATCCGACGCTCAGCTGCGATATTGTGTGTCACCACCAAGCGCCAATCAATCCCGTTTCCGCTTCAATCGCATCACCCCAAACAAACCCGACCCACAAACAACAGTCGTCGTTGTACCAATCGCCACAAACCACGGCCAGGGCACACCGCTGGCATTGACATAAAACATCACCAGCAATCCGAAAAACATGGCAACGATGACTTCCACCTGACCGATTCTTTTTGAAAACATACCGAGCAAAAATGTGCCCAACAGCGCGCCGTATGTAAAGCTGGCGATTTTCAAACCGCTCTCAAGCACGCTGCCCCATTGGCTGGCGAGAATGGCAATACCGATGAGCAACACCGCCCAGCCTAATGTCGTGAAACGGGAATAGAGCAATTCTTTGCTTTCCGTCCAGGCTGGCGTCAGGTAGGGTTTGACAAAATCCATAATTGTCGACGAAGCCAGGGAATTGAGCGATGAACTCAGTGTCGACATCGCGGCAGCAAAGATTGCGGCGATGACCAGGCCGCTGAGCCCTGAGGGCAGCTCGTTGATGATAAACAGGGGAAAGACCTCATCGTTTTTGCTGATCGCCAGTTTTTCCGGAAAGTGGGTGTAAAAAGCATAAAGCAGCACGCCGATGGCGAGAAAAAAGAAGAACTGCACCATGACCACCACACCGGAAGTGATCAAGGCTTTCTGGCTATCGCGCACCGACTTGCACGCAAGCAGCCGCTGCACGATGAGTTGATCGGTGCCGTGGGAAGCCAGCGAAAGAAATGTCCCGCCGATGATCCCGGAGAAAATCGTGTAGGTCGCGGTGAAATTAAAAGAGAAATCGAACATCTGCAACTTGCCGGCTTCCCCACTTATGGCCAGCAATTGCGACAACCCACCTGGCATGAGGTCGATGATGATGAACATCGCCAGCACCGCACCGATGAGATAAATGATGAGCTGAATGGCATCGAGCCAGATGACGGCTTTCAATCCTCCGAGATAGGTATAAAGAACAGTGACCGCACAAATGATGGCAATGGACATCGGATAAGAAAATCCGGTGATGATGGCCAGCGGAATGGCCGTCGCGAACAAGCGCACACCATCAGCGAGCAGCCGTGTGATGAGAAAAACCGAGGCGGTTGCGGTCTGCGTTCTGCGTCCAAAGCGATTTTTTATGAATGTGTAGGCAGTAAACATCTCGCCGCGATAATAGGCCGGCAGGAAGAAAAAACTGACAAGAATACGGGCGATGAGATAACCGATGGTCAACTGCAGAAAAGTCATGTTGCCGCCAAACGCAAGTGCCGGCACACCGATGAAAGTGAGTGTGCTGGTTTCTGTGGCAACGACTGACAAGCTGATAGCCAGCCACGGCATGTCGCGGCTGCCGAGAAAATAATCCTTGGTTGACTTTTGAAAGCGGGCGAAGTAAAAACCCAGCGCGATCGAACCCAGCATGGTCAGCAGCACGATTCCGTAATCCAGTGTGGTAAATCCCATTTCTTCCTCTCCGGTGTATAAAAAATTTTTGTCGTTCTTACATCAGTATCTTTAGGATAATGCGATGACTAAGTTTGTAGTGAAGGCTTTAGCCTTTTTTTAAGTAGTAAGCGAGAGACTAAAGTCTCCACTACAAACTCGTCTACAAGCATTATATAATGGTTCTTAATGGTTGAAAATATACCTTTTGCATCCTGTAAACGCAAGGTGAAAGGCACATGACTGCAAAGTTTAAATTTGTGGCTGTTGTAATCCAGGCATCCTACCTGTAACAATCCAGGCAGGATGCCTGGGTTACAGGACAATCTTAAATTGATAAATTGCCAAGTTCGTAGCAAAATAAAACTATTGGTTCGTCAAGATTGAAATTGTGAGAATAGAGACCGAAGTAGTCATGCCGGTTTGCGTTTTTTGCAATACCGGCATCTCCTGGTATCGTCTAACTCCTTTGGGATGAGAAGGCGAATCAAGCTGCGAGACAATTATTGTGGGATTCCGGTCTTCTGCTGGGAATCGCAGAAACCGGAATGACGCGTTTGATAATTCATAATTTTAAGCTTAACAGTCCACTCCATCATGCGGGAATCATTGCATGAAAGCAGGAAAATTCTTATTATGAGCACTTCAAATTTTAAAAAGTCAAAATCCATTTCACGGCCACTATTTGAGTACGTCATGCCTGAATTACCTGAAGTCGAAACGATTCGCCTGGGATTGCAAAAAAGCCTGATTGGCCAGAAAATTGAATCTATTCTCGTGCGCGAAACCCGCATGCGTGTACCGGTGGATGAGGCGATGTTGTCCGAACAATTGCCGGGAAGAACCATTACAGATATTGGACGGCGCTCAAAATATGTGCTCATGCATTTATCCGGTGACAAAACGCTCCTCGTTCATCTCGGCATGAGCGGCCGGATTGTGCTGCAGGCGGCAGATGATGATTTTCGCAAGCATGACCATATCATTCTCAATTTGGTTGGGGGACAGCAATTTCGTTTTCACGATCCGCGCCGGTTCGGACTTGTTGAACTGGTTGATACGGCCGGGTTGCAACAGCATGTGCGGTTGAAAAAACTGGGGCTGGAACCATTGGATGAGACAACCACAACCGAGACA
>QQUM01000597.1 GCA_008501545.1 Calditrichota bacterium | reverse complement strand
GAAGTTGATTTAAGTTCCGATACACTTTATGCCATTGGAAAATAGAGGGTAATAATAAAACAGGAAGACAGAAATTTGCATTGGCAATAAATAAAATATAGGGGTAAAATCTGATATGAAAAAAGAACTTATCAAACACCTGACAACGGATTTCGAATCCTGTGTCAATCTTACCAAAAATGATATTGAATTCTGGTTTGCTCGGGATTTACAGCATCTTCTAAATTACTCAGAATGGCGAAATTTTCTACAAGTTATCAATAAAGCCAAAACATCCTGTGAAACAGCAGGACACGAAATTTCCGACCATTTTGTTGACGTCAACAAAATGGTCACCATTGGTTCAGATACGCAACGAGAAATACCAGATTTTATGCTCACCAGATTTGCATCTTACCTGATTGCCCAAAACGGTGATCCACGAAAAGAATCCATTGCATTTGCTCAAAATTACTTTGCCGTACAAACTCGCAAAGCCGAAATTATTGAGCAGCGAATTAAAGATTGGGAGCGTCTTCAAGCGCGGCAGAAACTTACTTTCTCTGAAAAAGAATTATCCGAACTCATATTCGAAAAAACTGGCAACGAAAAAGATTTCGGTATGATCCGCAGCAAAGGCGACGCTGCTCTTTTTGGTTTCACAACTGCTCAGATGAAACAAAAATTAGGCGTGAAGCCCAGTCGACCATTAGCAGATTTTCTCCCGACAATCACTGTCAAAGCAAAAGATTTTGCAACGGAAATTACAATCTTCAATGTAAAAGACAAAGATATTCACCAGGGTGAATCAATCGCCTGGGAGCATATTACGAACAATCAAAGTGTAAGGAAATTATTATTGGAACGCGGCATCCGTCCGGAAGAATTGCCGCCCGAAGAAGATGTGAAAAAATTAGAGCGTCGCGTGAAATCTGAGGATAAAAAGTTTATTGATAAGCCGGATAAACTGGAAAACGAATAATCGAATATATAAACCACACAGCAATTGAACATTGCCTTCAGTAAAATATTTTCAAATCTAACAACAACGGAGGTAGTCGTGAAAACAATTAATTGCTTAGCTACAATTTTCATAGCACTACTATTTTTACATTGCAGCAACCCTTCTTCTCCGAATGAGCATGATCAGTTTGCTATTTATCTGCTTGCAAATGAATCTTTATCAACAAGAGATATCGAAGAAGAAAGTTTAGCAAAACTAAAATTAAAAGATAGACCATCAATTTCGTTTAATGACATTAATGGGTATGAGCTAAAAAATCACAAAGTATATTTAAACAAAAATTTCTCATATTATTTTGGCGGAGATTCATTAACAATTTTTTCACACATTTTTGGCAAACCGTTTGTTTTAGTTGCCAATGAAACAAGAATATATTTAGGTTCATTTGTGTCAGGAGTCTCTTCATACGCCCCCAACACGCCTAAAATTGTAGACTTTACTATTAATAACACAGAAAAATCCTTTAGAATATCCGGGGCGCCAATTTATGATGAATCTACTTATAGTGATAAAAGAAATGATATAAGAATAATTGGAGCTTTAGGCGCTAAACTTCAATGACAAAGGGACAAAATCCACTCACGTAGCCACCCGAAATTCCAGCATATCTCTTTCGTATTCACTCGCTTCGCCAGTTTTATCAAAATAATCCAGTGCTACTTGAACAAAACAGGTTGCTCTAAATATAAGTTGTTTTTCCAGTTCTATTATATTTATTTTTCATATGGCTAATCAGGATAATTCTGCAAAGGAACAACCGTACCATGACTAATCATGAACAACCCGCTTCACAAATCATCATCTATCAAACCGAATCCGGGCAGACAAAAATAGAAGTGCGCCTACAGGATGAAACAGTTTGGTTGCCGCAAAAACTAATGGCCGAGCTGTTTCAAACTACCAAGCAAAATATCAGCCTTCATATAAACAATATCTTTAAAGAAGACGAACTTGATGAATATTCAGTTGTCAAGGATTTCTTGACAACTGCCGCTGACGGGAAAAACTATAGTACGAAATTCTATAATTTGGAAGCGATTATTGCTGTTGGTTATCGCGTACGCTCACATCGCGGCACACAATTTAGACGTTGGGCCACTGAGCGTTTGAATGAATATGTGGTCAAAGGTTTTACTTTGGACGACGAACGCTTAAAAAATGTGCAAAATGTTGGTTCCGACTATTTTGATGAAATGTTGGAACGTATTCGCGATATTCGTTCCAGCGAGCAGCGTTTTTACCATAAGATTAAAGAAATCTATAAATTAGCTGTTGATTATGATCCTAAAGCGGAAGAAACTATTGAATTTTTCAAAGCGGTTCAAAATAAACTACACTTTGCGATTTCCGGGCAAACTGCCGCAGAACTTATTGCAGGACGTGCCGATGCTTCCAAACCCAGAATGGGATTGACTTCATGGAAAGGTGATAAAGTCCGCAAAAGTGATGTGACCATTGCCAAGAATTATTTAAATGAAGAAGAACTGGAAGCCTTAAACCGTGTTGTAACCATGTATCTCGATTTTGCTGAAGATCAGGCCAAAAGACACAAACAGGTTTTTATGCGTGATTGGCGGGATAAACTGGATGCTTTCCTGCAATTTAATGAACGCAATATTTTAACTCATGCCGGAAAAATCTCTCATGAATTTGCCAAGACAAAAGCGGAAAAAGAGTATGTCAAGTTTAACAGGAAACGAATAAAAGAAAAAGACCAAGAATTAAGCGACTTCGATAAAACTGTAAAAAAAATACAATCTGAGAAGAAAAAACTATCTGGAGGAAATGCGGATAGGGGTAAAAATAGCGATTGAGATTCAAAAAATTAATCTGAACTTGTAAGGATTACTTACAAGTTCACCAAATAATTAACAAATCCCCCTCACGTAGCCACCCGCAACTCCATCCCATCCAGCTCTTCGCTTATCTCAATCTGACAGCTAAGTCGACTGTGCTCAGTAACATTATCATTCAGTTCCAGCATATCTTTTTCGAACTCTTCAATTTCACCAGTTTTTTCAAAATATTCCGGCGCCACATGAACATGACAGGTTGCGCAGGAGCAAACGCCGCCGCAATTGCCATCGATGCCATCGACATCATTTTCCACTGCAAGTTCCATCACCGAACCGGAATCGCCCTCTGCTACGATGGTTTCATTTTCCTGGGTGATAAATGTTATTTTTGCCATTTGTTTTTCTCCTTTTTTATCTCGAAGCAACTCTGACAGGATTTGAAACCATGTCAGAGTTTACTTATTTTTCAAATTTTACAGTTA
>QQUM01000682.1 GCA_008501545.1 Calditrichota bacterium | reverse complement strand
TTGCTCGTGTTTTGGACACGGGCTCCCATGCGGAGACGTGTAAGATGGGTGGACGAACAATGGCTGTTCTGGGGAGTGGCCTTGATGTCGTCTATCCCCCCGAAAATAAAAAACTAGTCGAAATGATATGTGAAAAAGGTGCTGTTGTTACAGAATTGGCGTTTGGAGCGAAACCTGATGCAATGAATTTTCCCCGGAGAAACAGGATAATTAGTGGTTTAACCTGCGGAACTGTTGTCACCGAAGCTGGATTGAAAAGTGGGGCCCTGATTACCGCTTACCAGGCTTTGGAACAGAACCGTGAAGTTTTTGCTGTTCCGGGAAGCATATTTTCTCAGCAACATGCTGGTTCAAACAAGCTGATCAGGGAAGGTGCAAAACTGGTCGCGACTGTGGAAGATGTTTTGGAAGAATTGCCTGCACAAGGCGAGTTGTTTGGTAAAATGGATAACGGGATATCAACAATTAAGTTGTCTAAAGATGAAAGATCTATTGTTGATGTTTTGCGAAATGGGGAATTGCATGTAGATAAAATAAGTGAAATACTTCATACACAAACAGCCAACGTATTAAGCACATTATTAAAACTAGAGTTAGCTGGCATTGTACAGCAGCAGCCGGGTAAAAATTTTGTACTGAAAAAAAGAATATAAAATGTTATTTTGCGAAAAATTAATTGACATTAGCCAGTATTCTGTTGTATATTTCGCGTCTCTCGGAGGGTTAGTCCTAATTGGTAAGGCAGCGGTCTTGAAAACCGCCGGGCTTACGCCCTTGGGGGTTCGAGTCCCTCGCCCTCCGCATGTTTTTAAGAGGGAGAGGTGGCTGAGCGGCTGAAAGCGGCACCCTGCTAAGGTGTTATACTGGTAACGGTATCGAGGGTTCGAATCCCTCCCTCTCCGCAGATAATTTCTCAAATGCGCCCGTGGCTCAACGGATAGAGCGTCTGGCTACGGACCAGGAGGTTGGAGGTTCGAATCCTCCCGGGCGTACTTTTTCATTGCAAGGAATCTTTGATTCCTTGTTTTATATGTAGGTGGCCGGATGCACGAACGCTGGATGAAATTGGCGTTCGAAGAAGCGCTCAAAGCACAGAATATCGGCGAAGTTCCTATTGGCGCTGTCATTGTTCAAAGCGAACAACTCATTGGCAGAGGCCATAATATGGTAGAGACGCAATGCGATCCGACGGCGCATGCAGAAATAGTCGCTTTAAGGAATGCAGCAAGGGAACAAAAATCCTGGCGCCTTAATGGTTCAACTATTTATGTTACTTTGGAGCCCTGTCCGATGTGTATCGGAGCATTGCACCTTTCTCGTCTAAACCGGATTGTATTTGGAGCAAAGGATCATCGATTTGGTGCTTGTGGATCCTATGTTAATTTGACGAACATGCAATCGATGACTTCATCTTTCGACGTTGTTGAAGGCGTCCTTGCTGATTTATCCACAGAGCTCCTGCAAAATTTTTTTCGTGAGTTACGCAAAAACGAATGAAATACGGGGCCGTAGCTCAGTTGGGAGAGCGTCGCGTTCGCAATGCGAAGGCCGTGGGTTCGAATCCCATCGGCTCCATTAAAATGGAGAGGTGCCAGAGTTGGCCGAATGGGGCGGTCTCGAAAACCGTTGTGGTCTTTGATCACCGGGGGTTCGAATCCCTCCCTCTCCGCTTTTTTATAAAGAAATACGCAAACTTAAAAATTTTAGATTATTGTATATTTAAGACCTTTGGGAGAGATGTCTGAGTGGCTTAAGGAGCACGCTTGGAAAGCGTGTGTAGGGCATTTCCCTACCGAGGGTTCGAATCCCTCTCTCTCCGCTTTATTAAATCAGCTAGTGCTCGTGTTCATGTGAATTATGATTACATGCCATGGAGCGAGCTGAGTGTTGTATTAGAAAGAATTAATACGGAAAAGCCCCGCGCAATAAATACGTGCCCAACCCCGTCAGGACCGGAAGGTAGCAGCGGTAAGCATCGGCTTTATGTGCCGCGGGTTCGCTTTTCCGTATTTATTGTTTGCCCCGGCTTTTACAATCCAATCTCTGATATCAGGCGGAGGTTTAATGTCTTACCTTGTTCTCGCGCGAAAATGGCGTCCCACAACTTTTTCTGAAGTCATCGGTCAAGAACATGTAACGGTCACTTTGCAAAACGCGATTGAAAATGATCGCCTTGCATCCGCATATATTTTTTCGGGACCGCGTGGTGTCGGCAAGACGACTACGGCTCGAATTCTCGCAAAAGCACTTAATTGTGAAACAGGACCAACAGTTGATCCCTGTAATGTATGCGATGTCTGTAAAGAAATAATTTCGGGAAATAGTATTGATGTTCTTGAAATTGATGGGGCTTCCAACCGGGGAATTGATGAAATTCGTAATTTGCGAGAAAGCACACGCTATACTTCGGCGCAACAAAGAAGCAAAATATATATAATTGATGAAGTACACATGCTGACAACAGAGGCTTTCAACGCTTTGTTAAAAACCCTGGAAGAGCCACCACCTCATGTAATATTTATTTTTGCAACAACCGAAGTAAATAAAATTCCCTCAACAATACTTTCCCGATGCCAGCGATTCGATTTTAGACGCATATCGACCGGTAAAATCACGGAACAGCTGCAAAAAATTTGTACACAAGAGAATATTCATATTGATGAACTATCACTTTCATTAATCGCTAAAAAGTCTGAAGGATGCATGCGGGATAGCCAGAGTTTGCTCGATCAGGTTATTTCTTTTTGTGGAACGGATGTCAAGCAGAATGATGTCTCGCAATTATTGGGTGTTATAGGATTGGATGTCTATATTGATATTCTCTCAGCAGTAGCGGAAAAGGATGCAGCGAAAATTTTTACACTTTCCCAAACTATTTATGAAAAAGGATATTCCTATATAGAATTGCTCGCTGGACTAGCGGAGTACATCAATAAGGTTTTATTATTTAAAACGACATCAGATGCACGGGTGCTTTTCGAAAAAGAAGAGTTTATAAAAACAATTAAAGCACAGGCAGAATTGTTTAATGATACAGATCTGCTTCGGTTATACCAGGCCGTTGTTGAAGCAGCTCATGATTTGCGCTGGAGCAATAATCCACAGTTGCATGTTGAGATGTTGTTAGTTCGAATGACAAAAATGATAAAAACTGTCGAATTCGAACAAATTTTAAGTGAATTGGATGTGTTAAAAAAAAAAGCCATAACTGAACCAAAACAACCAAAACAGCCAGAACAGTCAGATTCTGTTCGAATCCTTCCTGAAGTCCTTCCTCAAAAACA
>QQUM01000489.1 GCA_008501545.1 Calditrichota bacterium | reverse complement strand
CTTCAAATTTTGAGATTCGCTAGCGGGTGATCTGCGGTATGATCGGAATAAATCCGCGCACATCGTTACGCCGAATTCAACCATGGAGCGAATTTATCTGATGAGTGAATACATGCAGGAAGATCTTGAAGTCCCACGACCTAAATTCACAATAAATGAAGGGAGTGGTGACGTCATTGTCGACTCGTCGTTTATGGTGAATCGATGGCCTGGCAGTGAAGTGCCGGCCTTTGATGAATACCGCTTTGCAATACCGGATTCACTTGTGATCACTGTCTTTCCAATCGATGCCAGCATGAACAAACATCCGTGGACGTTTATCGTCGTCAACATGGAAGGTGACACAATTTTTACCAGGACTGGTAGCTGCGATAAGGTTCGAAAAATAGTTTGGCACTGGCGTGATCTGGAAGGAAATATTATTCCATATGGATTTTATAAATACTATATTTCGTGGGTCGATGCCGCCGGACGGCTTCGCCACTCATCTCAACGTTTGATTTATGCGCGACAATTACGTAGTAACATTCACATTGATATCAGCAAAAAATACAATGACCTGGAAGAAGCAGCACGTATGCGCGGTCTGTTTTTAAACAAGTAATTTTTGCTGAAGAATTATTTCATCCTTCTCGCACAAGCTTCCTGATTTACCTCATTTGCACAGCATCTGACCGGGTTTTATATCAACTCAAAATATAGTGTAGGGAGTATTCCGTGAAAAAACGAAAAGCCAATTACACATTCCTGTTCGCAGTTCTGTTTCTCATCATGCTGTTTAGTCCCGGCTTAAATGCCAGTATGTTTCAGCAGGATAGCACTGCGGTCCAGGGCGACTCGCTCACCATGGCCGAGGGCCAGGATAGTGTCCAGAGTGAAAGCCAGGATGCGACAGTCGCCCGTCTGAAATCTGCTTTAAAAAGCAAAGGTGCATCAGCGAAAACATTCTGGGATTTAACGACAGCTGGTGGCAATGTTGCCTACGTTATTCTCGGAGTATTTGTTTTGGGAACCATCATCATCGTATTTAAGGCGTGGGCCATAGGACGTGACTGGTATCACTCCCGGGGCCTGCTGAAAGTACGATTTTCAGAACTCGGTCTGGATGAAATTGAGTCACAAGTAGAAGAAGCTGAAGACTCAACTTTAAAGCAGATGTTAAAACACACCATTGGCTATTTCCATGCAGGCGGAAACACTCTGGGTATTCAACAGGAGTTGGTCACATTCATCGAACTGAAAAATGACCAGTTTGAATCTTACCGCAGCTGGGTCAACTTTCTTTCTGACTCTGCCGGTGGTCTCGGATTGTTAGGAACAGTTTGGGGTATTTTTCAAACCTTTTTCGGTGGCGAACTCGATCCGGACAAAATTCTCAACGGTATGGGTGTTGCGCTGATAACCACACTGTTTGGTGTAATCGTGAGCTTGATAATAAATCTTGGAGCGACTCAAACTTTTAGTTCCTTTTCCAACCGTATGGAAGAAACCTCGGACAAAGGTGACGAATTGCGATTGTATCTTTTGCAGCGGGAACGGAAAAACGGGCACGTACCCTATCGCAGCGAGAAAGAAAAGCAGGCCACGGTTAAGGATGATCCTTCCAAACACAGCATCGATACCACCGCCCTGGATAAAATAGTCGAACGATTTGAAAACGCAATTCGCTCTCCGCGTGAAAACGATGATGTCAAAGCACCCGTTAACGGACCAGTGAACGAACCCAAAATATCGGCTTCTGCGATACAACCCATTCCTGGGAATCTATTTACCGGGGAAATAAGGAAAAAAGCCTTAAAACTTCAGGTCGAAGATAAAGCCAATAGGTCCCTTGCGCACACAAAAATAAAGTTGTCCTGCCAGGGCGCAGTATACTTCGAAGGGAAAAAACGGGAGTTGGAAGTTGAGACGGATAAAGCCGGACATGTTGAAGTAAATCTTCTCGCGGGTGAAAAAGTTGGCGATGGCAGCGTTGCCTTTTGGATTGCCGGAGACAAAGATCACATCGAAAGCATTGATATCCAGGTGCAGCCGAACATTCCCTCCCAGCTCATCATTCAAAAAGGCAACAATCAACCCGGTCGGGTGGGGCAACGCTTGAATCATCCGCTGCAGGTTCTGGCCCGGGATCAATATGGGAATCCGGTTCCTGACGCTGAAGTCAATTTCAGAATTCTTCTTGGAGACGGGCACCTGAATGGCGGAACGAGAAATTACCTCGCCAGCACCAACGAATTCGGCATCACTGAGGTAGACGTCACGCTCAGCAATGAGCCCGGCTTTCACAAAGTTGAGGCAGCCTTAAAAGACGGCAAAGGAACTCCTGTAGAATTTCATATACTTGGCACACAATAAATGAAGAAGAAAAAAAAGACAATTAAAAGTAGCCTGATGATACGCCTCGTCGATGTCGTTTTCATCCTGCTTTTCGGTTTCATTGCAATTTCCAAAGTGGAAAAAATGAGTAAAATTGAATTGCCGGAAAGTGAAACGGTCTCCGGACGACCACTGAATCAGGAAACTGTGGTATTTATTGGTGTTCTGCCCAACGGGCACTATCTGGCAGAAAATGAAACCATTGAAATTTCAAGAGAGCAGGATTTAAATTATTATTTAAAACAGAAGCACGAAGAATTGAAAGCCGATGGCGTGCTTATGCGTGTGCGTATCCGCGCAAACCATGATGCTGCTGTAAAACATGCATTCAAACTGGTAAAAAAATGCCAGTTTATGAACATAAAGGTTGGCATCGAGGTCGTGAAAACAAGCTAACTGAAAACAGGTTTTTATGTTATGAATAGTGGTTTAATAATCCGTCTGGTTGACGTTGTGCTGATCATTTTGTTTGGATTCATCGGAATCAGCGATATCAAAGTAAAACGTCAAATCAAGGTTCCTGGTAAAACAGTAGAGACTGAAACACCGCAGGAAGATAAAAAAAACAATGTCATGGTCGTCATCGACTTCTATGATGATGATCTCTACATTTTTTCAATCGACAACAAGCCGCTCGGAGATTGCCGTGGTATCAGCAAAGTGCGGGAACACCTACTCGACTATCAAACGCAGTATAGTGATGACTCCACCAACGTCGTATTTATTTTACGGCCAAATGAAACCGTGACCATGCAGCAGACTATTGACGTATTTGATATTTGTGAAAAAGAGAAATTACCACGCAGCATTGATTTCAATCTAACGGGAACAGTGAGCAAATGACAGAGAGTCTTCGGCAAAAAATCGCGCCATCCATTATTACGCTTGTCATTATTTCACTTGTCTTT
>QQUM01000362.1 GCA_008501545.1 Calditrichota bacterium | reverse complement strand
AACTTCAAAACCATACAGCTCCGGCATTTGAATATCTAAAAAGACAACGTCCGGTTGGACATCAGGTAAATTTTGCAGCGCTTCCCGACCGTTCTCGTATTCCGCGGCAATGTCAATGTCGTGCACATCGCGGAGAAAGTTGGCGATCTTTTTCCTTGCAAAAGGCTCGTCATCGACGATGGCAATTTTAAGCTTATTCATTTTGCTAAGTCAATTTGTTCGTCCAGGGGGTGGTGTGAAATGGCAATTGAATGTGGATTCGCATGCCTTTCTTTTCTTCTGAAGTGATGTCCATTTTGTGCCTGGAGCCGTAGAGTTTGGCCAAGCGGTCTTTCGTGTTCATCAAACCGACTCCCTTTTCCAGCAGTGCGTCAGCTTCTCCGGTAAAACCCGGGCCATTGTCCTGCACAACTAATGAAATGTTGTTATCCCGCCTGCGGGCATGGATCGTAACATTTCCAATCCCCGCAGTTGCTTCGAGCCCATGCTTTATGCTGTTTTCAACCAATGGCTGTAGTAAAAGCGTCGGGATGAATGCGTTTTTTGCATCATCCTCAACCTTGATCTCTACCTCCAACCGGTTTTGAAATCGTAATTGCATAATTTCAAGATAGAGATGCAGGTGCTGCAGTTCTCTTTTTAACGGAATCTCCTGATCACCGGTACTTTCGAGTGTCAGGCGCAGGAGATCGCTCAGTTGCCGGATCATTTTGTCCGCAGCCGGTACATCCTCATAAATAAGTGAAGAAAGCGTGTGCAGTGTATTGAAGAGAAAGTGTGGCTGAAGCTGTGTTTTCAATGCCTGTAATTGCGAATGAATGAGTTGTGTTTCAAGTTGGGTTGCATGAAGTTCCCGTTCCCGGAATTTTCGATAAAAACTTATACTGTAATTTACGCCAAGGATTATGATATAGAAAAACACAGCTTGCCAAATATGTTGCAGCGCATTTAAGAACAATCGAGGCTGCAAGATTCTACCTGTGAAATTTTCTTCACCGGGAAACCACGGCGGCCGCATTCTGCCGCCAAATCTTCGTGGTGGCGTACCAAAGAATTGCTCGATTGCAAATTGCAGCACATTGATATAAATCAACGTAAAAAGAATCAACCCAAACGCATGCCACGCAGCAATGTGCAACCAGGGGCGCTTTTCCATGTCTAGCAGATTGCTGTAGAATATGACAGGTGGTGCAAGAAGTCCCATTAAATAGATCGAAAGTAGAATTTGCACGAAAAAATGCCGCATAGGCGGTTGCAGATTCTGTGCGAGTGTGCTCTCGGGGAAGATAGAGAACAGGCCAAATCCGAGCAGCAACCAGATTGAGTAAAAAATCATGGGAAAGCGCCAGGGAAAGTGCTTTGTCTTCGAAATGTGTTTCATGCTTGTTTGCAAATGCTCCCAAACTCAGTTCAGTCATTGTGTTCGTTGGCCGGAATGTACATAGAATTTTTTATTTAATCCAGCATGGGTAATTTTTCTTTACAAATTCAGATCGAACGAAATTAAGACGATTATAAGATATTAACAGATTTTGGAGATATAAAATGAACAAGATCAGACAAGATTTTCACATTCGTGCATCAAAAGAAACGGTTTTTCGTGCGTTGACGGATCCAATTCTCATCGAGCAATGGTCGGAAAGCCGGGCCATCATGGATTCCAAAATTGGCACCCGCTTTTCTTTGTTTAACGGCTATATAATCGGTCAAAATATTGAGATTGGCTTGAATGAAAAAATTGTACAGAATTGGCGTGCCCGCAACTGGAGGCAGGACTCCACGGTCAGCATGCATCTCGTGAAGACCGCAGGTGGAACAAAAGTTGAATTGAAACAAGATGGCATTCCGGATGCGGAGTATGTTTCCATTCAGCAGGGCTGGAACAAATTTTATCTTGGTAAATTGCAACGCTATTTTGGTGAAGCACGTCACTTGTAAGCTTAATCTCAGTCCAGTTCTCACATGGATTCATAAAATAGCGGTGCGATTCAATCACCGGATCGCCTGGATTTTCTTGTGCATGACGCACCTCATCGCAGCATTCTATTCAACTCATCCTGCTCTCGCAGGCTTGGGCCATCCTCCCTTGTGAAACAGCAGGTGTTTTCTGCTTGTGGAATTTAAAATTTTTGTTGATCTTTATTTATTCTATTAATGGAAAATCAATAAATTATTCTCGGAGCAGAAATGGCTACTTCACTTTTCCCCGGCTTTCCCAAAGAGTGCATTACATTTTTTTCTGAACTCGCTGAAAACAACAACAAACCATGGTTCGACGAACACAAGTCAGAATATGAAGAATTTGTTCAGACGCCAGCGCGCGAATTTGTCGTTGCGATGGGCGAAAAGCTCAAAACCCTGGTACCGGATATTCACGCTGATCCGCGCGTGAACAAATCCCTGTTTCGCATCCACCGCGATACACGCTTCAGCAAGGACAAAACACCCTACAAAACCAACCTTGCCCTGTGGTTCTGGCAAGGCGACAATCCCTCACGGGTGGAAAACTCCGGCTTCTATTTCAGCCTGACCAGAGACAAGTTGATGCTCGGTGGTGGGGCACACACTCTTGGCAAAGAAGCGCTCGCATTTTACCGTGATTATGTCACACAACCATCCAACGGCGACACCCTGTTGAAGCTAACCGATGTCTTGCGACAGAAGGGCTACAACCTTGGTGAGCCCCACTACAAGCGCGTGCCGCGTGGCTACGATCCCGATTCGAAATATGCACACTTGCTCTTGTACAACGGCTGCCCGGTTTTTACCGAAATGGCCGTTCCGGATGCATTGCTTACCCCGGAAATCATCGATTTGTGTTTTGAAAAATTTCAGGATATGCATCCCTTGCAGCAGTGGGTTGCAAAAATGCTGCAAGCTGTGCGGTGAAAATTCCCGTAACGCGACATTCATGTCGCGCAGCACAGGCGACATAAATGTCGCATTACGGCCTTTAAATCCTGTTTCAAAAAAAAAATTCGAGGCGCGCTTCGCGCGCTTTTTTCAGAGAGACAGAGTTCAGAGTTTACAGAGCTCAGCGTAATGGGCGCAACACGACGCGAAAGCCGTCGTCGTCGTGCCTTGTACAACGGCTGCCCGGTTTTTACCGAAATGGCCGTTCCGGATGCTTTGCTTACCCCGGAAATCATCGATTTTTGTTTTGAAAAATTTCAGGATATGCATCCCCTGCAGCAGTGGGTTGCGAAAATGCTGCAAGCTGTGCGGTGAAAATTCCCGTAACGCGACATAAATGTCGCATTACGCTGGAGTTTGGCCCTTTTATGGCACATATTTC
>QQUM01000718.1 GCA_008501545.1 Calditrichota bacterium | reverse complement strand
GATATGCTTGCCGATTACTTCCTGATATTTCAGATAACTAAGGGAAATTTTTTGGACCAAATTGACAAATTGATACAATTCTGATTGTGAGTACGTACTGTCGCAGATTTTTGGTATGAGGCTACCAAGATTTGTCTTTTTCATAACGTGCTGTTCTCTGGTTAAAAGTTTTTACCCCGTGGATGAATTAACGGAGGCTAAACAGCAAACGCCATACCATGTTTCATTTTGGAATAGTGAAGGGTGAAGATGCGCATTAAAGATGTACAAGCTCTTGCCTTTTAGCCTGAAAAAGCATTGCTCAAACAGAAAGACAAAGTGTTTCATTGTGAGAAAGGGGTGTCCCAAAACAGTTCACTTTATAACAAAGAAGCCGACATTTTTGAAATGCCGGCTTTCAATCAGGAATACGATTTATCATCTATTTAACCATCGGCAAACCATATTTTTTGGCTTTCCGATAAATTGTTGCACGACCAATGCCCAATTTTTTTGCGGTTTGGGAGATATTTCCTTCACATTCCAACAGCGCCTGCTTCAGCGCTTCTTCTTCCAATTTTTCAATCCAGTTGGAAAGCGTGGAATCTTTTTCGATGATTCTCTTTTCACCGATAGAACGAATGGAATTGGGTAGATCTTTTGGTGATATTTCTTGAGTGGTGGCCATTAAAACCGCCCGCTCGATTGCATTTTCCAATTCACGCACATTCCCCGGCCAACTATAGGAAATCAAAAGCTCCAGCGCATCGGGAGCGATACCCTCGATTTCCTTGCCTTCCTGTTTTGAATATTTTTCAAGAAAATGCGCTGCGAGAAGCGGTATATCTTCTTTCCTATCTCGCAGTGGCGGAAGGGTTATTGGAAACACGGATATACGATAATAAAGATCTTCCCTGAATGTACCCTTCTTCACGGCCTCTTCAAGATCGACATTTGTTGCTGAAATCACACGAACGTCGACTTTGACAAGTTCATTTCCACCAACACGTTCAAATTCGCGCTCCTGAAGTACGCGAAGCAATTTTGATTGAGTCATTTGCGACATCAATCCAATTTCATCAAGAAAAATTGTTCCGCCATCCGCAGCTTCGAATTTCCCCATTCTTTTCCCCGATGCTCCGGTAAACGCTCCCTTTTCATGACCAAAAAGTTCGCTTTCCAGTAATGAATCAGGCAGAGCAGAGCAGTTCACTGCAATAAACGGTTTATTTTGCCGCTTTTCACTTTGAAAGTGAATTGCACGAGCGATAAGTTCTTTTCCCGTGCCGCTCTCGCCATGTATTAGCACAGTAATGTTGCTCTCAATTATTTTTTCCAGAGAGCGGAATACTTCCTGCATTTTGCCACTGTGACCAACAATATTAGCGAAATTAAATCGTGTCCGTAATTCACTCCGCAAATTATCAACTTCCTTTTGCAGAGAACTTGTCATGATCGCATTTTTTACGGTAACCAGCAACCGATCACTCGCGAACGGTTTTGAAATAAAGTCATGTGCACCGAGCTTCATCGACTGCACTGCCTTCTCAATCGATCCGTGCGCGGACATCATGACAGCGGGTATTCTTGGATCAAAATCACGGATTCGTTTCAATGTTTCAATGCCATCGATGCCGGGCATCTGAATATCCAGCAACACGAGATCCGGGATTTCCTCCCGTATCATTTTAAGACACGCTTCACCGCTACTCGCTGTTTTGATTTCATATAACCTGGTCTTAC
Organism: Calditrichota bacterium; assembly: GCA_008501545.1. Classification (GTDB taxonomy): domain Bacteria; phylum Zhuqueibacterota; class Zhuqueibacteria; order Zhuqueibacterales; family Geothermadaptataceae; genus Bioreactorimicrobium. The sequence goes on along the minus strand of QQUM01000718.1, from coordinate 1,575 downwards.
GCAAGTTGATTTCAATCATTTTAGCGATATTTTTATCATCGTCCACGACAAGGATGGAGTACTTCGGGTTGTTGCTCACGAGGCAGGCTCCATGTTAGTAAGAGTCCAGAAATTCATTCAGATAGGTTTCGATCTGTTAATTTAAACTTTAGAATATGTAACGAATAAGAATTTTAATGCAGATTTTGGAATAATTTTATTACAAAAAAACCTCGAATATTATACAAAATTCCAAATCTTCTTGCAAGAAGTATTTGTTTTCCCGAATTTTAAGCCACTTCTGTATTATGATTTCCACGATGCGTCATCTCCATATTAAATCAGGGTATCCAGGAACGCTGTCTTTAAATAGGCTTTATGCTCTGGAATGCACACATCAATCTGGTTTAATTTGTTAAAAGCTTGAATTTTTACCCAGTCTTTCCAGGTTGTAACCAGGGCATCAGCTTTTAGACTGTGATATTTCACAAGCAGGCGCTCGATGTCATCTATTGTATAAAAATGGTGATCCCTGAATACGTAAAATGCAACAATATCGGCTTTTACTTTTTTCAATAAAGACCGCAATTTTTCGGGTTGCCCGATAGCACTTGTTACAAAAACTTTTTTCCCGGACAATTTCTCTATGGTCATGAATTCCGCAGTCGCGGGACACCATACACGTTTTGAAGTAATATCGACGGTATCAATATGACAATTCACATTATTGCGAAGTTTTTTCATTACTTTGTCGTTTTGCAAACGACTGCCGACCAGTAAAATTACATTCGCCCGTTTCAATCCGATCAAACCTTCTCGATAGGGCCCAGCGGGGAGTACACTGCTATTTTGTAAAAAACGTTTTGTATCCAGCAAAACAATATCGAAATCACGTTGCAATCGCCGATGCTGGAATCCATCATCCAATAAAATTATTTCCGGATGAAATCTGCGGCAAATTTCCTTTCCACCGGCAACACGATCTTCGGCAACGACAACAGGAACGGATGGAAGCCGGCTTGCAATTAAATATGGCTCATCTCCTGCACGCCTTACGTCACAGACAGGACCTTTTCCCTCCGACACGATTACAATACCTGAGGAATTGCGTGCATACCCGCGGGACAGCACGGCAACGGACCGTCCTTGCATTTGCAAATATTCTGCTAATGCCATTATCACTGGTGTTTTGCCCGTACCACCTACACTGATATTCCCAACACTGATTACTGTCGCATTGATTCGATAAGATTTATAAATTCCAAAATCATACAATTTGTTCCTGAGAATTGATACAGCCTGCATCAATAGGGAGAAAGGCCAGGCAGCTATTCGCCAGATTTTATTTGATAAAATACGCATCGGCACGGGCTTCCTGTTCAATCATTTTTCGTTCAACAGCTCGCCGGAATTGCTCAAATTCTTCAGGATTTGTTTTCTCAGGGACGGGGATGGGTTCACCATACAACGCAAGGCACCGGCTGAACGGTTTCCAAAGTGTAAATCGATCCCAGGAATTAAACCTGATTGCATTTTGTGCACTAAAAGTGAAGGGGAGCAGGTAGGCACCTGATTTTTGTGCGATCGTAATCGCAC
>QQUM01000474.1 GCA_008501545.1 Calditrichota bacterium | reverse complement strand
GTTCGCATTTGATCATTTGACCCAACGATCCGCAGACTTACCGGTTTACCTACAGGAGGTCCACCCGACTCTATTACGAAGGCTATTTTGCCTTCACCTTCAAAAGCTTTCGTTTCCAGGCGCAGGGCTTCAACAATTTGATCTGCTGTCCGGGAGCGTTCAGTATGTGGTGACAAGTTCACGGCTACATAACCGTAATTTTCCGTCTCAGCAAATATGAAGGGATTTGTCCCGATCCGGGTTGTAAAAGAGGCCAATTCATCTTCAGGCAATTTGGCGACAATGTCTTCAATTTTAGTTACCTGAGCAGAAGTCGTTTTTAACGGTGTCCCTACAGGCATTTCATATCCTACATAAAAAAAGTCTGCCGCTTCCGTTGGAAAAAGGATAAATTTGATATATTTTCCGGAAAACCAGAAAGCAAAACCCAGCATCCCTATGAATATCGGAATAAGTAAATATCTGAATTTTAAAACATGATAGACCACTTTGCGATAACGGCCAGTCAGATTTTTAAACCACTGTCGACCGGTCGATTTTACAGAACGACGTTTCATGCTGGGGACCAAATGCGCAGGTAATGCTATCATCACTTCAAGTAAAGAAATAAACAGAGCCAGGCTGATGGCAAGAGGGATGGGCACAATAAACTTTCCGAAAATACCCGGCATAAAAAACATGGGAGCAAATACGAGAAATGTTGTGAGAATCGTCGTCACTACCGGGCGAAAAACTTCACTCATTCCGTTAACGGCAGCATCCAATGGAGAATCACCCAATTCACGGCGTTTGGAGATGTTTTCGGCGATAATTATGGCATCATCCACAATTATACCGATCACCAGAATCATACCGGAAAGAGTAATGGTATCCAGATACATCCCGAAGAGTGGCAGTAGATAAATCGTTCCAAGCATCGCAACCGGAATACCCAAAGCAACCCAGAATGCAGTGCGAAAGTTCAGAAATATTGGTAGAATGAGAATTATCAAAACAAGACCAATCAGCCCGTTCCATAAAACAACTTCAAAACTGGTTTTTACAATACGGGAAATATCTTTTGTATAGGATACTTCTACATTCTCAGGCAGGTTTTGATTTTCCTGTTTAACAAGCGCTTTAACTGCATCGCATGTTCGGATAACATCGCCGTTTTCACTTAAAAATACGACAAAGGAAATGGTTGATTTACCATTCATGCGCGATAATACTCTTTCATCTTCAAAACTGTCTGTGATTAATGCAAGGTCTTTAACTTTAATTATTGGGCCATCAAATGAAGAACGAACAATGACATCGCCCACTTCTTGCGGATTGCGAAACTGGGCGAATGTCACAAGATTTTTTTCACTTGTATAGGACTCAAAAGCCCCGGTTGTACCGCGAATGTTACGTCTTTGCACAGCTGCTATAACTTCCCGCATCGGGATTTGGTAGTTTGAAATAGCTTGTGGTGAAACTTCAACTTTAATTTCACGGGCACGGTAACCCAGCCTCTGCAAGCGCGAAACACCAGGGACGTTTTTCAATTTCTTTTCAAATATCCTGGCATACTCTCGCAAATCCCTGTAAGGTATATCTCCGGAAAGACCAACTTCAATTATTTCATGGGTATTGGTTGAATTCAGATCATTAATCAATGGCGATTCAGTTACTTCAACTGGAAAATCTGTCACACGGTTTACAGCTTCGCGAATTTCCGACTTGATTTGATCCTGGTCGCTGGCGTCAATTTCAATTGTCACCATGATGCTCGAGACATTTTCCATTGATATGGAGGTTATGTTATCTATGCCGGTTACACTTTTCAGTTCTTCTTCCAATTTGTTCGTAACATTGAGTTCAACATCTTCCGGGCTGGCTCCGGGATATCGCGTTACAATTTGCATCATGCCAAAATCAACCTGGGGGTAGATATCGCGCTTAATACTCATTAATGTGGTAAGCCCCAGCAGGATTATCATTAACGTTATAAGGGTTGCCAGAATATGGCGTTCAGCAAAAAAACGGAAAAATGAATTCATAGTTTTTCTCCCTTTTTTATAGAACACGGATTTGACGGATCAAACCGATCAGGACGGATTTTTGAATAATAATCCGTAAAATCCCTTCCATCCGTGTTCTATTTATATCAATTCATCCATTAAAGAGCGATACTGAATGATTAACTTGTGGTATTGCACCGCGTTTTGTGTATAAATAAGTTTTGCATTTTCTTCCCCATCGCGGCTGAGGATAACGAAAGTAAGCGAACCACGCCCCTGATTGTAAAGCTTCAATTCTTCTTCCGTTTTTTTGCGAGCAGATTCAATCTGCTGTTTGTTCAACGTCAGTACAGCTTCCAATTCATTGATTTGGATCATTAGATTCGTCAGCGCTGAAACGAGTGAAAGTTCTATTTCATTCTTTTGAATTTTCAATTGTTCAATTTGCAGTTTGTGTTTTTGTATTTGATGTTTTGCAGTGCGTCTTCCCAAAGGAACCTGAAGTGATAAACCGAATGCAACATCATATTTATCCATTTTGAGCGATCCCGGTACATCTTCATCTAATTTCTTGGTATTCATTTGGGCAAATACAGACAAGTCGGGTTTATAAATTTCTTCATTCCCTTTTCGAAGCACATCCATTTGTTGTATGCGGATATCAATTGTGTTGAGAAGCCTGGAAGCCGTTTTTATCTTTGTCGTCGCATCTTCGATTGAAGGAAGTGCTTGTACTTCGAATACGTTAAAATCAGGAATTTGCTCTTTTATAGCCTCATTGTTGGAGAGAATGGCCAATTCGGCTTGCAATGCCTTCCAGTGGGCTTGTATGAGCACTCGATTTTGTTCAGCAATTTGTACCGCATCCTCCGCACGCAAAACATCAACTTCATCCACCAAATTTGCCGAACGCTTTCGTTTTGTGCGGATTAACTCATCTTCACTTAACTTTTTTCGTTCATTCATAATTTGGGCTTGTTCTGTTAAGAGTACCCAATCCAGAAATTTACCCGATGCCATTGTTAGAAAATCTTCCTGTTTTTCCAATGCCTGAACTTCTGCAAAATCAACATCGTATTGTTTTAAGCTATGTTGTAACTTGTCCAGAAACCCGTCCCTGTTTTTGAGCAATGGATGCAGATAAGTTAAATTGAGTTGATTCTGATAAAAGGACTCAGGAAATCCCCAAATTGGACTAATTTTAATTTTTGCCGCTCCCGAAAAAACCGAAGCTGATAACCTGCCACCTGTATTCCAAAAAGCTTTTTCAATACCGGCTTCCATTCCTATCGCATCAGTTCGCTCCGGACCGG
>QQUM01000054.1 GCA_008501545.1 Calditrichota bacterium | reverse complement strand
AGCCGGGTGCTTGGCATATCCTGGCAAGGCGAAAAGTCAGCATGAAATAGATAATGCAATACATGATCGTTTGAGGAAGCAGTGGTATGATCCCGACTATCGCACGCTATTTTTTTTTGCGAAGCGACGCTATTTCAATCTCTTTCCAGCCTTTCACTTCCTTCCGACTTTTTTTCTCCGCATAAACTCTCCTTTGTGGCTAACTTATAGCAGTATTTTTTAGACCAAGCGTATATTTACTATCTTAAAAAACAGCCGCGAAAACAAGACGTTTTTGCTTTGTTTAGCAATACGGGCTCGAGAATGGAGAAAGGGAATTTTTTGATTTCTTGCTAGTGCAGCGGAAACGATGCCCAGAGATAGATGCTATAGGTGTTTCACGAAAAATCAGGTATTGTTACTATCATCTATGCCATCTCAAATTTCCTCTTATCGCCGTGAAGTTTTCCTTCACGGTTATATAATCCATTCATAGCAAGGCCCTTCAAAGCCACTTCCCTTCAATAAAATCGTTCGTTCAAAATATTGATCGGATGAAAACAGGCGGGTGCGGCTAAAATTGGCAAGGAGAACATTTTACAATGGTGAAAGTAGGCGTAATTGGAGCAGGAAAATGGGGTAAAAATCATATCCGTACTCTTTCAAATTTAGATTGCGAACTCGTTGGCCTTGCGGATATCGATCCACAAGCAGAGAAGCTCGCGAAAGATAATAATATTCTATATTTCCAGGATTTTTATGATATGCTGCCGTACGTCGATGCCGTGACGGTGGCGGTTCCAACAGACAAACATTACGACGTTGTAAAGGAATGTTTGATCGCAAAAAAACATGTGCTGGTGGAAAAACCGGTGACATTGCGTGCTCAGAAAACCCAGGAATTGGTTGAGCTGGCGGAACAGCAGAAATGTGTTTTCTCAGTTGGTTACCTTTATCGTTTTAATCCCGCCGTCATCAAACTGAAAGAAATTCTGGAAGAAGCCGGTCAGCTGCAATACATCACCACTCGGTATGTCCACTCAACAAATCCTCCGCGCCGTGATTCTGGTGCTGTTGTGAATCTTGGGGTCCATTTGATCGATATTCTCAATTTCATCCTGGAAAAACATCCCGGCCGCGTTTACTGCAAAGCCATGGATTTGTTCGGCAACGGCCTTGAAGAATCCGCCATGATTATGCTGGATTATGATAAATTTTATGCCAGTCTCGAAGTGAGCAGTTGCCATCCTGAAAAAGCGCGTGATATTTGGATCATCGCTGAGAAGTTGAAAGTCTATTGCGATTTTCAGGAACAAACGATTGAAGTACACCCGATCGAGGTGTCTTACGAAGGTGTGAAAAAGATCGAGCCATATTCTGTCGAAGTGGAAAAATCGCAGCCATTGAGTGATGAACTTGCCCATTTCCTGACAATCGTTTCGCACGAATTGAACGGGGAATACACGAAAATGGTGAATATCGGCAAAGAAGAATATTTTACCAGCCGTGTGTGTGAACTCGCGCTGCTCTCAGCAGAAATCAAGCGTGATCTGGATGTCATGCCGGATCCAATGGCAGCAGCGAATGGTGTAAAAACCAACGGTTCGCTCTCGACGAATGGCACACAACAGAAAAATGGTCATGCGTATTCGAATGGGAAGACACAGAAGAATGGGGTTTCGGCTTATGCATGATGCATTGCATGTATTGGACGAAGAAAATAAACTGCAGAAAAACGGCATCATCCCGATTGGCAAATCTCTGAAAATGCGAGAAAGCCAATTCGTTGAACCGTACTGCCTGCTGGGCATTCCCCCGAAAAATGCGGAACCCGATCTGAAGCTGCAGATCGGGGACAACTGCTACATTCGCAGCCACACCGTGATTTATGCGGGCACAAAGATCGGTTCGCATTTTCAAACCGGGCATAGCGTGCAGATCCGTGAGAAATGTGTCATCGGTGACAATGTTTCTATCGGTTCGAAAACGGTCCTCGAGCACCAGGTTGTTATCGAAGATGATGTTCGTATTCATACTCAGGCGTTTATTCCTGAATTCACGGTTATAAAAAAAGGTGCCTGGATCGGGCCAAATGTTGTCCTGACAAACGCGGATTTTCCCCTGGGGAGGGAAGTGAAGGAGCGTTTGCAAGGTCCTGTCATCGAAGAAAATGTCATTATCGGTGCGAATTCAACAATTTTACCAGGCGTGAGACTTGGCGCCGGTTGCCTCGTCGGCGCCGGCAGTGTTGTAACACGCGATGTTGCACCGGATGTCGTCGTCATTGGCAATCCGGCGCGCAAGATCAAATTAAGAAGCCAACTACGTTACCAGGATACACAAGAACTCGTGTATTCTTAATAAATTATTTGAAGTCCGTCGGGAAGGACGTCATTCCGGCAATCTTTTAGCCGAATCTATTTTTTTTACTTCAATCAAATGTGGATTTCCGCCAGAGTCATGCGGGAATGACGAAAAGCAATACTTCCGGACAGGTATAATTTCAACGCGCAACTGCAACAAGGACTGCATCATGAACACTGTTGGAGATGTTCTTTTTATCTCTATGCTCTCTTTTGTATTGGGGATAGGGTTAACAAAGCTGCTTATAAAAAAAGCACGCCAGGCTGGCTATGTTGTGAAAGATATGTATAAACCAAGCCGTCCCGAGATACCGACGATGGGCGGACTGGCAATCATGGCTGCATCGCTTATCGCTTTAACCATCGCACAATTTAACGCACCCGATATCGGCAAATTATTGCAGTATTATTTTGTTGCATTTGTTTTTGGTCTCTATGGACTTGCCGACGATTTGATGGGTTTTAAAATGCGTTACGATAAAGTGCTCATCCTTTTTATTCTCGCATTGCCAGCAGCCTCACTCGCGGATGGCTCTTCCCTGGAATTGATTTTTACAAGAATTGAGATGGGTGAATATTATCGTTGGCTGTTCGTTCCGTTCTATATCATGGTTATCGCGAATCTGATCAACGTGCATGCAGGATATAATGGTTTGTCCGGTGGTCTTAGCGCGATACTATTTATCTTCGTCGGGGTTTATTCCTACATGCTGGGCGGTCTCGACAACGTCATGGTTTTGGCGCCACTTGTTCCTGCATTAATTGCCTTCATGTGGTTCAACAAATTCCCTGCACAAATTTTACTCGGCAATATTGGCACGTATTTTCTCGGTGGGGCGCTGGGAACCTACCTTGTCATGAACAAAATGGAAATGTTTGGCTTCGTTATCGTCTTGCCGTACACAATCAACTATATGTTGGATTTCTGGACGTTGAAACTTCGTCGCGTTCCGCTGGT
>QQUM01000193.1 GCA_008501545.1 Calditrichota bacterium | reverse complement strand
ATACAGCGGTTGGATCGAAAATCGCGGCGTTGAACCTTCAGGGTGTGCGTATCGAGAAGGATACGCGGCGTAATTACCCGCATCAGGAGGTTGCAAGCCATGTGCTTGGATTCACCGACGCAGACAACAAAGGCATCGAGGGTGTAGAATACTATTATAACGATTATTTTACCGGGCAGGATGGTTGGAGTTTAATTCAGCGGGATGGACGTGGACGGGCAGTTCCTGAACAAGTGATTCGCTCGCAGGAACCCGTAAACGGTCAATCGCTGGTTCTGAACATCGATTTAATTTTTCAATCTATTGCAACTGAAGAATTGAAAGCAGCATCACGGAAGTATAATGCGAGTTCGGGTTCTGTTATTATTCTCGATCCAAATACAGGTAATATTCTGGCAATGGCCAATGAACCGGGTTACAATCCCAACGCACCGACAAACTATTCAATTGCTTCACGTCGTAATCTGGCGATCACCGATGCATATGAACCGGGTTCAACATTTAAAATAGTGCCTTTCGCTGGCTTGCTCGAATCAAAAAAACTTAAATTGAATGAAGCTGTTTTCTGTGAAAATGGCAGTTATACTGTTCGTGGACGCACGATTCGCGATACATCCCCCCATGGTTGGCTTGTGCCGTCTGATGTCATGCGTTATTCTTCGAATATTGGAATAGTAAAATTGACGCGAAATCTTGGAAATGCAGCGCTGTACAACACTGTAAAACTGTTTGGTTTTGGCAATAAGACGGACGTTGAATTCTCTGGCGAAAACTCAGGTTCCATTCGTGATATACCGGAGTGGAGTTCCTTCAGCCAGGCATCCATAGCCATTGGGCAGGAAATCTCTGTAAATGCATTACAGGTCGCGCTGGCATATGCAGCGATCGCAAATGGAGGGAACCTGTTGCAACCCCATTTGGTGCGTGGCGTGTTGCTGGAAGATGGGACGATCGAAAAAATCCCGCATGCATCCGAAGAAACGATGCCGAAACGGATTATTTCAGCGGAAACAGCAGATCAGCTTAAAAAATATCTGGTGAAAGTTGTCGAGGAAGGGACGGGGAAAGATGCAGCGATTCCACGCATCCGGGTCGCCGGAAAAACGGGTACTGCTCAAGTTCCGAGAAAAGATGGAAAAGGTTATTCGACAACCGATTTTATCTCATCGTTTATTGGCTTTTTTCCGGCAGAAAAACCGCAGTATTTGATCTATGTAGTTTTGCATACCGACCGTGTGAATCAGTGGGGTAGCAAAGCCGCCGTTCCTACTTTTCAACGAATTGCTAAACGTATTTCAGTCAACTTGCAGCAGACTGAATCAAATTTCACTGAGGTGAATCCGGCCGAATCAAAACGTCCCGAAACCTTTGATATGCAGCAAATAATCGTTCCGGATGTCCAAAACCGGCGGTTTGAAACCGCAGTTGCTGCCTTGCAGGATTTGGGATTGCATACCGTGTTTACAGGTGAAGGCGAATTTGTAAACAGCCAATTTCCTGCTCCCGGTACAAGGCTTAGCGCCGGTGATGAAATAAAGCTGGAAAGATTCACGATCGTCACTTCGGACGGGTACACGAAAATGCCGGATTTAGTTGGACTTTCATTACGTGAAGCACTCAATAGAATGGCTATATCGGATCTCGAGCCCATGGTTTATGGCAATGGCAAAGTCGTGCGACAGAAACCGGCACCGCATACGCCGGTTCGTACCGGGATCCGCTGTGTGATTGAGTGTGAGACACCCAACGTAAAAATACCTTTTTTCAGTCAGGTGAATTGATGCAGACAATGAACTGGACATTGCGTGAAATGCAAAATTCGTGGGATTATCCGTGCAGGTGTGAGCATGCCAAAGATGTTCTCGATCAACCACTTGTGGGTGTTTCTATCGATTCACGTAATCTTCAGCCGGGTGAGCTGTTTGTTGCGATCACCGGTGAAGTATTTGATGGCCATAACTTTGTGATGCAAGCGCTGGAAAAGGGTGCGTTGGCTGCCGTTGTTTCCAATGCCTGGATTCAAAACAATCCTAACGTAAAAGGTCGATTTCTCATTGTTGCAGATACATTGACGGCTTTGCAAAAAATGGCTACAGCCTACAGAGAGAAACTGAAACCATTTGTTTTTGCCCTGACAGGCACAAACGGGAAAACAACGACGAAAGAAATGATTGCCAATGTTGTTTCCACGGAAAAGGCAACCCATAAAACAACAGGAAATTTAAATAATCACATTGGCGTGCCCCTGACATTGTTGGCGATGCGTGAGCCAGTCGAGGTGGCAATTATTGAAATGGGTATGAACCATGCCCGGGAAATCACAACACTTTGCGAGATTGCGCGACCCGGTGCTGTGTTGATAACCAACATTGGACACGGGCATACTGAATTCTTTGGTGGTTTGGAAGGAGTAAAGAAAGCAAAGCAAGAGATTTTCGATTATGTTGCCCCCAGGGGTACTGCCTGTGTGAACATTGATGATGCCAACGTTGTGGACGCAGCTGCCGATGCAGGCTTATCAATTCAATCGACCTATGGATTTTCAGCGAACGCTGATGTTGATGGTGCAAACCTTGGCATGGGCGATGATGGCTGTGCTCATTTCACCTGGAATGGTGCACAAATTTCTGTGCCTGTGCCGGGTTTGCATAACGGCCTGAATGCATTAGCAGCTATCGCTGTCGGTGTTATGCTGGGTATTACCCGAGAAAATATCGTTCATGGTGTTCAGCAGGAAATAACAGTTTCTGGTCGTATGGCCAAGTGTGAGATTGCCGGCCGGACTATCCTCGATGATTCCTATAATGCGAATCCTGAATCGATGATTGCTGCATTGGATACACTGTGCGCACTTCCTGGCGACGGAAAGCGATTTGCAGCGCTCGGCGATATGCTTGAATTAGGCTCGTTGTCAGCTGAAAGCCATGAAACGGTACTGCATGAAGCCGTGACAAAGGGATTAAAACACGTTTTTGTGTATGGCCCGGAGATGCAAAAAGCAGCACACACATTAGCGAACGATCAGATCTATCATACTGATGATAAAATAGAAATTGCGCGTGAATTTTACAAAAAGAGTGCAGCGTCTGATGCACTGTTAGTGAAAGGATCCCGCGGTATGCGGATGGAAGAAGTCATTATCGCGCTGCAAAAACTACAGAAAAATTGATCCTGAAAAAGTGTCTCGCAATCGGATTTTCAATGTTTGGATCGGTCAGGAGCGAAGGTTAACAAAGGCGGTCGAAAATGTTTTACTATTTATTTTACCCATTACGCGATGTAATCTCGGGATTTAATATTTTTCAGTACA
>QQUM01000349.1 GCA_008501545.1 Calditrichota bacterium | reverse complement strand
TTTATCAACTTAACGACAGGTGATACGGTCAACGCACAAGCATCCGCTGGCCTTTTCACAGCCGAAGTTCCATTGGAAATGGGCAGCAACACAATTCGCGCTGTCACCAATACAACTGACATCGTTGCCCACAGTGCTGCGTGCTCCGCTGACATTGAAGTTTTTCGCCCATTTCCATTCCAGTGTACCATTGAAGATGTAACGCCGGCAAATGGGTTCGCAACGCTTGGTGACTCAATCGATTTTAATGCGGTGATAAAAATTGCCGGTGGGATTGCGCCGTATCAGGATTCGATTTTTGTCAAAGATCAACGCGTCAACTGGAACAATGAATCTATCTCGCAAAAAATGCCCCTGCAGTATGGAAATAATATTTTCAACTTTCGTGCTTCCATTGTCGATGCGTATGGCCAACCGACATTTTGTACCGAAGAAATCGTCATCATCCGCCCGCAACCGCTGACCTGCACGATTAGCAGTACAACACCTGCCGATGGTTTTGAAACCCTTGATTCGCTCATCAACATTGAAGCGATAGTGGAAACAAGCGGCGGGCTGGCACCCATTGCAAAGTCAGCCTTTATCAATGGAGAAGAGGCAGAAATTGATGGTAACAAAACAAGCAAAGCTATTCCACTTGCATACGGCCTAAACGAAATACCTGTACAGGCATTGTTCACCGACAGTTTGGGCCAATCCACACGCTGTGATACAACCATCCGTATTATCCGTCCTCTGCCGCTGACGTGCGCCATAACCTGGATTAACCAGGAAGATCAGAGCGTAACTATTGATAGCCTTATACAGTTTAAGGCCGCCATTGCAACGAGCGGTGGTTTGCAGCCATTCACAGCCTATGCATTGATAAATGGAGACTCCATCGCCATAGAAAATGATACGCTTGAAACTGAAATAAAACTGGGCTACAGGCTCAATGCAGTACAAGTGAAGGTGATTTTTGAAGATAAACTCTCGCAAGAAACGCAATGCGATACAAGTTTTGTAATCACCAGAGTGACACAACCGAAGTGCGATATAACAACATTTTATGCTGATGCCGGCACCGTTACACTTGACAGCACAGCTTCCATTCGTGGAGAAATTATAGTATCCGGCGGCTTGCGACCTATTATCAGCAGTGCGACTCTGAATGGTGATTCCGTCACCGTAGTTGATGGCATGATAAATACCGAAATCGGCTTGCGTTATGGTGACAATCCTTTCGATTTACGGACAACGTCCACGGACGCAATGGGACAGGAAACAACCTGTGATTCAACCATCACAATAACCCGCGTTTCACCCTTGCAATGCACAATCGATAACCTGTCACACACAAACGGCCTGTGGACCACCGAAACGGAGGTCGATTTTTCAGCCATTGTCCGTACTACAGGTGGTATCACACCTATTGCCTCGAATGCAACCATAAACGGTGAACCGGTTGAATTGGAAGGGAATCGCGTTGCAAAACACATCCTGCTTGAATTTGGCAGTAATGAAATTTCAATGCAGGTATCCTTTAGCGATTCTTTGAGCCAGACCACAGCATGTGATACAACATTATTCATTCATCGGGCAAGACCTTTGCAATGCGAGATCGTCGAATTTTCACCAGCAGATAGCGCAGAAACATCCCTGGATTCAATTACAGTAGCGGCACGTGTCATTACGCGAAATGGTTTGGCACCAATCCTGTCGACAGCAACCATAAATGGTGAAGAAACAAACATCACCGATGGCAACATTTCACAAAACATTTTCCTGCAATTTGGCGTCAATGAAATTTCACTGCGAACACACTTCATCGATTCATTGGGCCAGGCAACACGTTGTGATACAACCATAACAGTGTTCCGAAAAGCCCCTATCGAATGTGAAATTACCGAGGTTTTTCCAAATGACGGGATGAAAACGAAGGACGACTCAGTGCTGTTTACTGCACAGGTTGACATCAGTGGTGGACTTGCTCCTATCGATTCATCGGCAATTTTAAATGGGGAACCTGTTCAAATCATCAATGGCCGGATCAATAAAAATCTGCCCCTGCATTTCGGAAACAACGAAATTACATAGCAAACTTTTTTCACAGATAGTCTTGGCCAGATAACCCAATGCGATACGACAATCTCCGTCCTAAAACCAGCCCCGCCAACCTGCTCATTTGATCGGCTTTTCCCGCAAAACGGTTATGCAACCAGCAACCAGGGTATTCTTTTTGAAGCCAGCATTCGCGGTTCAAGTGAAGTAAAAATTGTCGCGAACACCATTTGGCTTAATGATGAAATTCTCGGCACCAATATTTACGATATATCAAAAATCATCAATATCAACCTAGGGAACAATGCACTCCGGCTATCTGCTGAATTCGAGGATGAATTAGGGCAAACGAATCGGTGTGAAACGACAATCAACGTCTTTCGCATCCCGAACGCGCTGACGTGTGATTTTTCGGATGTATCCCCTCGGGATGGTTACACCACAGCCGCCGGTGAGCACATGATTGAAGCAACAATAAACTCAACGGGTGGCCTGGCACCTGTTTCCGGTACAGCCTTAATGAACGGTGAGCCTGTCCAAATTGATGATTCAGGCAAAATTTCGAAACTTGTGATCCTTGAGATCGGTGAAAACGAAATTGATATTCAGATAAATTTTACTGATGCTTCACCGGATTCTCTCTTGCAAACCACGCAGTGCGATACAACGATTACGATACGCCGCATTAACAAGCTGGAATGCTTCATCACTGACGTCGTCCCGACAGATGGATTGCAAACAGCAGATGCACAAATAACGTTCAGCGCAAGTGTCGGCACAACCGCTGGGTTAGCACCAATCGAAGGCAGTGCTGCGATAAATGGGGAAACCGTGCCAATCGTCGATGGCAAAGTGAGCAAAGTTATCGAATTGGAAGCTGGTGATAATTCAATCAATCTGCAAACAACATGGATTGATTCGCTCGGGCAGACGGTTACCTGCGACACGACAATTACCGTCAAGCGTGTTGGTACATTGGAATGCTTTATCACCGACACCGCTCCGAAAGATGGGTTGCAAACAGCAGATTCACAAATCACGTTCAGCGCATCCGTCGGCACAACCGCTGGGTTAGCGCCAATCGAAGGCAGCGCTACGATAAATGGGGAAACCGTGCCAATCATCGACGGTAAAGTAAGCAAGTTGATCGAATTGGAAGCTGGTGATAATTCAATCAATCTGCAAACAACATGGATTGATTCGCTCGGGCAGACGGTTACCTGCGACACGACAATTACCGTCAAGCGTGTTGGTACATTGGAATGCTTTATCA
>QQUM01000037.1 GCA_008501545.1 Calditrichota bacterium | reverse complement strand
TTCATGATCCGACCAAAAGTATTGGCCGCCTGAAACATCCTCTGCTGACACCAAATGAGGGTGAACGTGAAGGCTATGTTCCGAACGTTGTCTACTCATGTGGAGCACTTATTCATAATAACGAATTAATTATTCCTTATGCCATGTCGGACATCACAAGCGGTATCGCAACCGTTTCTGTGAGCGACCTGATAGACAACATGCGCCCTTTGTAAAAATAATAAGTTATAATCAAACTGGAAGTTGGTTTAGGATCAATACTCAAAATTTCAATACGGGATTCGAAAGATCACGATAAATGCCACCGCTTTGCCTTTCATTGCTGGTGGCATAGTGATTACGAATTGTTAGAAATTCTAACTTCACCTTTAGCCTTCAATTTATCCACCACTCCCCTATTTCAATTAAAAGCTCGTAATACTGCATTGTCTAATCGGTCGTTTACAACATGTGGACAGATTTTAACGCACATTTGACACATCGAAATGTTTAATATTCTTCTTAATTTTATTTATACACACAAATCCAAGGAAAACTAATTGTAAAATCATACTTGATAATGAATCGTAAATTTCTTTATACTATATAAGTCACTTTCTAATCTTTTGCTTAAAACACCCATCGCGTAAACATCCCACTTTTAAAACTTACTGGAAATCAAAAATGCCCAAAAAACAAATTGCATTTGCTCTGATGTCAGTTTTTGCTTTGGCTGTGTTGTCATTAGAAATAAACGCGCAAACTGTTGTCGAATCCTTTGAGGTATGGCCAGACACCACTCGCTTTCAAATTCAAAATGGTTCGGATGGCAACGATTTACAGGTCGAAATAGCTGGTGATACGCTTGTTGAAGGCGCTGCAGCTTTTCGTTGTGCATGGCGTGTGCAAGCCAATTCCTTCGCCGGTATTTGGACGCGTTTGCTTGTTTGGAATCCCGCTTCTGCCCCAATTCTCGATTGCTCGTCATTCACCCACCTGGATTTATGGTATTACAACAGTGTCCCATCATCGGCGCCGTCACGTGTCGCATTTCAGCTT
Source organism: Calditrichota bacterium (assembly GCA_008501545.1). Lineage (GTDB taxonomy): Bacteria > Zhuqueibacterota > Zhuqueibacteria > Zhuqueibacterales > Geothermadaptataceae > Bioreactorimicrobium. Next base: position 2,275 of record QQUM01000037.1, on the reverse strand, counting down.
TCGCTGATCGAAGCCGGCGACACAAATGCGGATGCAACAGAAATAGACCAATACGAACTCTGGACTTCACAGCATGATATTTTAGGTGAAGGCGTGGGATGGCAACAACTTCACGTACCACTCCAGACGGTGGATATCGGTTCACGCAAAACAGCGGTCTGGCGCCAATCCAGTACTGGCATCGATGGCAATGGCAAGCTGGATGTGGATAAAATTCGTGGTTTTGTATTCAATTTTGCAGGTTCGGTTTCCTTGCTGAGCAATGAAAAAACTGCCAGCGGCCTCATCCTTTTTGATGGCTTCGCTTTATCAGGTCAGGCGAACGGCAATCCGGCGAAAGCGGTGGAAATTGTAATTCTCGGTTCGTCCTCGGCTGAAGGTGCTGGTCCGGGCGACTGGAACAATGCCTGGGTTAATCGTTATCGCACCTACCTTAAAAATCAAAATATCTATCACAAAGTGCACAATTTGGCACGCGGTGGTTATACAACTTACCATGTTTTGCCAACGGGTTATGCAACACCGCCGGGAAGACCATCAGTCGATACCGAACGCAATGTCACCCGGGCTTTGGATTTGAATCCCGATGCGATTATCATTGCCTTGCCCACCAACGACGCGGCATACGGTTACACGGCTCAGGAACAACTTGGCAATTATGAAACCGTGAATTCACTGGCCGCATCCGTTGAAGTGCCGGTGTGGATTACAACCCCGCAGGGTCGCAACATGACCGAAGCAAAACGGCAGGTGATGATCGATGTGCGCGACTCCACTTACGCACATTATGGCACGTATGCCCTTGATTTCTTTACCGATGTGGCGCTTGAAGACGCCACGGTGAATCCGGTGTACGACGCCGGTGACGGCATCCATCTCAACGACGCCGGCCATGAAATTTTATTCAACCGCATGCGCGATGCTGAAATACCGGCGCAGCTGTCAACCGGAATTAAAGAATTTGAGAAAAAACCGGATGATCTCGAACTATTGGGAAATTATCCAAATCCGTTTAATCCGGTTACGAAAATTCAATTTTCAGTTCACAGCGATCAGTGGGTAAGATTGAAGGTCTATGACATGCTGGGAAGAGAAGTGGCAACCCTGATTAATGAACAGCGGTCTGCAGGAACACACACAGTAAATTTTGATGCAGCGGGATTGACGAGCGGCATTTATCTGTATCGTTTGATCTCCGCCGGGCAGGCTTTTTCACGGAAAATGTTGCTTTTAAGATAAGGTAATCAGACAAAGTCGAAATTTTGGAATGATGTCTTTTTTCATTTTGACCAGTTTACTGATTTTTTCATGCTCGAAAACAGAAGAAGATCCGCACGAAATGAACAATCTGATGCACAGGCCGGAATATCAGGAGCACATCAAACAATTGCGCAAAGCGTTGTGGGATTGGCTGGAGCAAACCGGTGGTATGCAAACTCCGTTGAAACGATCGGCCGGGCCAAAACTGGATTATCGTAACAAAGGATATTTTTAAGGATGGAACAGATGAAAAATTTGCATTTATATTTTACGATTCTTATCGCATTCAGCTTGTCAAGTTGTGCGCCAACGATGCATAACCAACCCGGGGAGCAAGTCCCACAATCTTTAAAGAAAGAGATTAAAAAAAACGTATCGCTGGATTATCTGCTCTATTTGCCGGAAGAATATGAAAGCAAGCCGGAATGGCCCTTGGTGATCTTTCTGCATGGCGCCGGAGAGCGCGGCGATGATTTGGCGCGAGTAAAAATACACGGTCCGGCAAAGCTCGTCGATAAGGGCAAATCGTTTCCCTTTATCCTGATTTCACCGCAATGCCCGGCGAATCGTCGATGGACTGATGAACTCGACGCCCTTGGCGCTTTGCTTGACGATATTTCGCAAAAATATCGCATTGATCCCAATCGAATATCAGTCACCGGTTTAAGCATGGGTGGACAGGGCGTCTGGGCGTTAGCACTGGCGTATCCGCAACGATTTTCTGCATTAGCGCCGGTGTGCGGGCGCAGCTATTTCTATCAGGCCAGCCGCATCAAACACATTCCAGCATGGATTTTTCACGGCGCAAAAGATAACGTTGTGCCAATCGCAGAATCTGATGTGATGGCAGCAGCATTGAAAAAGCACGGCGGCGATGTGAAATACACGGTCTACCCGGAAGCAAATCACGATTCCTGGACAGCGACTTATAATAATCCTGAGCTGTATGAGTGGCTGCTAGGACGACAAAGGAGAAATGATTGAATAAATAATTCCGGTTGTATTCCTCAAAATC
>QQUM01000282.1 GCA_008501545.1 Calditrichota bacterium | reverse complement strand
CTCCAAATATTCCCACGTAATCAAACCGTGGATCTGCAGCACATCGAACAAAAAGTCTTTTCGTATTCCCGCAATCTGCGCAACATCAGGATTCACACAAACAGCAACACGACTGATAGGCTGCGGCAATTCTGCAGCAATTTCTGCCGCAACAGCCGGTTCAATAAATCGCGGACTATGCGGATAAAATATAAAACCCAGCGCATCTGCGCCCAACTCCACCGCTTTTTCTGCATCGATTTTTCGTGTTATGCCACAAACTTTTATTCTTAGCATGATCTCTAAAATCCACTCTTTGGGATGGGACTGATTTTTAAAAAGCGCAAAGCAACTTTTTAAAAATCAGGGGTGGGTTTGTTGCAACGTTTGGTGAATTGCTATATAGCGAACCCACCCCTGATAAGAATAAAAATGCGATGCTTTTTATTCTTATCGTCCCCTCCAGGGATGGGAAATTCCTTTCTTAAATTCCGCTAACGCCTCCCCCGGATCCGGCTGGCGCATGAAATGACTGCCGACAAGCACCGCATCGACACCGGCAGCCGCCATGCGCTGTAAATCATCCCGCGTGGAAATACCGCTCTCCCCTACCAAAACGACATCATCGCCGGCCATTGGTGCCAGCCGTTCGGTGACACCGAGATCGATTTCAAAGGTTTCGAGATTGCGGTTGTTAATGCCGACGATTGCTGCTCCGGCCTGCAATGCACGCTCCATTTCCTGCTCGTTGTGCACTTCGACGATAGCCTGCATTTTCAAATTGCCGGTAATTAACAAAAATCGCTCCAGTTCACTCTGCGGCAGTGCAGCAACGATGAGCAGCACCGCATCAGCGCCGGCGGCACAGGCTTCATAAAGCTGGTACTCATCTATAATAAATTCTTTGCGTAAAATGGGAATATCCACATGCGGCCGAATGTCGGTAATAAAATCAAGATGGCCCTGGAAAAAATGCTCATCTGTGAGCACGGAAAGCGCGTCGGCACCGTTTGATGCATACTGTTGTGCGATCTCCACGGGATTGAAATTCGGGCGAATCGTGCCTGCTGAAGGTGAAGCTTTTTTTACTTCCGCGATCACTGCCAATTGCGGTGTGGCAGTCAGTGCTGCTGCCAACGATCGTGGCGCAGCTGTCATCTGTACACGTTCGCGAAGTTCTTCAAGTCGCACCTTTTTGCGCTGAGTTTCGACTTCGAATCTTTTATGGTCTAATATTTTATGTAGAATATTTGCTTGCATAGTGCTCTAATTATTTTGAAATATCTTTATAACTCGCTGTTTATAATCCATTATCATCTCGTCATTCCGGTTTCTGCGCTTCCCGGCTGAATACCGGAATCACCCGCGGTTACCTCCGTACTTTGGATTTGATGCAAAATTGGTACGGGCGTGACGACGCTTGGGGATGCCGGTATTGCAAAAAGCGCAAACCGGCATGACGGCATAAGTATCACTGTTTTTCAGGATTTATACTTTGCTTAATCAATTCATTAAAAGCTAATTTTTGATGTGCCAGGCACCTTAGCTTCGTGATAGCAGAATTCTCATACCTACAGTATATGACCCGGGAAGTGCCTGCACATTTTCCACCGCTCACTTAAACGAATTCGTAACTTCAATCAATCGCTCCAGTTTTTCCGCCGCTGCACCGGAATCGATGCTCTCAGCTGCTTTCTGAACACCTTCAGCCAGACTTTGCACCCGGCCACTCACATACATTCCTGCCGCAGAATTCAACAAGACAATATCCCGCGCCGAGTCGGCTGCACCAGCAAGCACATCAGTGGCAATGCGCGCATTTTCCTCTGCATCCGCCCCGACGATGTTGCCATCATAGCTTGCAATGGAAAAATCCTGTGGTTGAATTTTGTATTCGCTGATCTTGTCATCTTTTAATTCCACAACTTTTGTCGGCGCAGCAAGAGAGATTTCATCCAATCCGTCATCGCTGTGCACGAGGAGAATGTGCTCCGAACCCAAAGCCTGCAGCACTTCCGCAAGCGGGTGCATGAGCGCGGCATCGTACACGCCGATAACCTGCCTTCTCACACCCGCAGGATTGGTGATCGGACCGAGAATATTAAATACTGTGCGTGCCGCCAATTCCCGCCGCGGCCCGATGGCATATTTCATTGCCGGGTGCAGCATTGGCGCGAAGAGAAATGCGATGCCGGCTTCCGAAACGCATTGGGCCATTTGTTCGGCGTTTAAATCGGTCTTCACACCAAGTTCCGCCAATACATCGGCGCTGCCGCATTTGCTGGAAACGCTGCGGTTGCCGTGTTTTGCCACCGGCACACCCGCCCCGGCGATCACGAGCGCCGAAACCGTAGAGATGTTAAATGTATGCTTGCCATCCCCACCCGTGCCAACGATATCGATGGGATCAGCAGTCAGGTCGATTTCCACTGCGGTAGCATGCTGGCGCATGCAATCGGCGAATCCAGTGATCTCGTCGACCGTCTCTTTCTTCATACGCATAGCCACGAGAAATGCAGCAATTTGCGCTTCCGACGCCTGACCGGACATGATGATGTGCATAGCGTCAAACGCGTCCTGGCGGGTTAAATTTTTGAATTTGATAGCTTTGCTTAGAGCGGATTTTAGCATTCTAATCTCCAGATATTAAAAAAAAATTCAACACTCAATAATCAATTCCAATATCCAATTTCCAAGGAATCAACGAATCCAACCTGGAACTTGGAAATTGAATGTGGATATTGGATATTGATTACGTTCCAACAACGTCCAAAAAATTCTGCAAAATACGCTTCCCGCTTTCGGTCAAAATCGATTCCGGGTGAAACTGCACACCGTACACCGGCAGCGATTCGTGTTCCAACGCCATGATGAGGCCGCTTTCGGTGCGGGCGGTAATGTTCAAACACGTTGGAAATGTTTTTTCTTCAACGATGAGCGAATGGTAGCGTGTCGCGGTGAACGGGCTCGCTACGGCGGTAAAAATCGATTTATTGTTGTGGAAGATTTCCGAGACCTTGCCATGCATCAGCTCCGGTGCCCGTACAACATCACCACCATAGGCCTGGCCGATGGCCTGGTGGCCCAGGCACACACCGAGAATGGGAATTTCACCGGCAAATGCAGTGATCGTCTCCAGGGTAATTCCTGCACTATCCGGAACACCGGGTCCGGGGGAAAGCAAAATACCATCCGGTTTTTTCTTGCGAATTTGCTCGATTGCAATCTGGTTGTTGCGGTAGACATCGAGTTCAGCGCCAAGCTCGCCCAGATATTGAACGAGATTGTAGGTAAAACTCTCGAAGTTATCGATAACGAGAATTTTAGCAGGCTTTTT
>QQUM01000087.1 GCA_008501545.1 Calditrichota bacterium | reverse complement strand
AACCTGTTTAACACGATCGATCAGGGAATTATCCCTGGTCGGGGAATTTTGGGGGCATATGCCCCAATGGATTGTTACGAGCATGGGGATCCCATGCTCGATCGTAAGCGGGTGAGCGAGAGAAGGTGCCACGCACTTCACGTTGAGTGAGCATGGCAATTTGGGATAGGGCACACACTTGCGTTCATGCAGTGCGTGGCACCTTTTTTATTCGCCGCTTCGCATTTTGTCCAACAAAACCTGTAAATTATCCTGCACCGTTTGTGTGGTGGGATGCTCATCACCCAATTTATCCTGCAAAATTTCCAGCGCCCGTCGGTGAAGCGGCTGCCCATTCAGATTTGGTGTAAAGCACGCTGAGAAACTACGGTGAGAGCACGGCGATGGTGTGCGTGGTATCGCTGTCCGCATTGTGCATTTCGAGCACAAAATTGCTGCTGGCGCTGAAATCCCACGCCTGAATGACTGTCGAGTAACCGGCATCTTCCAGGTGCCAGGCAATCCATTCGGCCCAGGCACGGTCGGCGCCGGTGTAGCTGATAAAAATATCTTTCATAGGCTATAAATTAGATATTTAAGATGGATACTATCAAATATTTTTCCTTGAAAGAGTTGTCGTGTGGCCACACTGAAGTATACTCATTTTTTAAAAATGAAAAGACTGCATTTTTCCCATCGCGGATCAAAAGTGATCAATTAGGGGATTCCGGTCTTTTTCTGGAAAACGCAGAAGCCGGAAGGAAATGATGATTTGGAATCTTTCAATTACCCATCTACACGCACCAAATGCGCATTCAACCGTTCCACTTTCTCGCGGTTGCCGAGTACAATGAGTACATTGCCCTGTTCGATTTTGGTGTCGGATTGCGGGTTGTAGATGTACTGCGCTTTGCCGGCAACTGATTTTTTAATGGCGATGACGATGAGTCCTGTGCGTTGGGGAATTTCAATTTCACGCAACGATTTCCCCTCAAAACTGGTGTTCTCCGGCACTGTGACTTCTTCAAGGCGGAGTTCAAATTCTGCATCGTGCATCATGACATCGAGGAAGCCGACGAGATTGGGACGCAGCACTGTTGCCGCCATGCGCATGCCTTCCGTCAGGTTTGGTGACACCACGTGACTGGCGCCGGCTTTGTGCATTTTACCGGCAGTGTGTTGGTCCACCGAACGGGAGATGATATTCAATCCCTGATTAAGATTTCGCGCGGAGATCACCACGAAGAGGTTGTCCCGGTCTTCGGAAAGCGTGCTGATCAATCCGCGGGCATTTTCCACGCCGGCTTCGAGCAGCACTTCATCCTTTGTGGCATCACCGGCGAGAAACATCATCTGCGGATATTGCTCATGCAAGGCAGAGATGACTTCCTCATTCTGCTCGATAACGATGAGTGGCTCGCGTGCAATTTTGAATTCATCGATAATTGTTTTCCCGGTATCTCCTGCACCACACAGAATGACATGGTTTTTCTGCCGTTGAATTTTGTTTTTCATTTTTCTGGATTTATAATTCGTGATCAGTTCGCGACGCACAAAAATACTGGTCACACTGGCTGAGAGCAATGAGATCAGCACCAGCCCGGTGAGCACGATGAACATGGTGAAGAGCTGGCCAGCAGGATGCAATTGCTTTACTTCATGAAATCCCACCGTTGAAAAAGTGATGAACGTCATATAAAGCGCTTCAAACCAGCTCCAGCCCTCAATCACAGCGTATCCTGTCATACCCACAAACAGGAGCAGGATTAATCCCAACAGTACCAGCAGTAGATTTGTCCAGCTTTGATGCTGGTAAGGTTCATTCATGTGTCGTAATTTTTACCAATTGTCGCGAATATTTATTAAGGAGTACAAAGGACACCGCGCCTAAATAGACACCGATGCCGTCAGCAATAAAATCAAATATATCAAAATATCGACCAGGAACAAATATTTGATGAATTTCATCAGAAAGCCCATACAATAAACCAAACACCATCGTCAATTTAAAGGAGAAGCGCCGATCAACAAGGGGCCACTCCTGCTGCGCACTGTAAATGAAAAATCCCAGCGGCATAAACGCCAGCAAGTGGGCAAATTTATCTGACAAAGTGAACGTAAATTGACCATTTGTGGAAAGGTGCGGAATAGATGAGAGTACAAAAATAAGAAATGCCCAGGCACAAGGTAAACACCAGGCACAACTTCCCCGAACAATTTTAATCATGTGAACTACGTAACTCCATAAATGTTTGTGGTAAATACGAAAGAACATCACCAGCTGTCAGGGACAGTGGATCGATGGTTCGAATTGCTATATCGGCAGCACGGCTGTGAAGGAACATGCCCAAAAGCGCTGCCTGTTGTAAAGGCAATTGCCCGGCCAGACCGCTGATGACACCGGTGAGCACGTCACCCATGCCCGCAGTCGCCATGCCGGAATTGCCGGCGCTGTTGATATAAACTCGTCCATTCGACAATGCGAGCAGAGAGGGTGCACCTTTGAGCAGCAGATGGACACCATAACGTGTTGCAAATTCTCGTGCCATATCGATTGGCACTGGTTTCAAATCATTTTTTTGCAAACCGCTCAAGCGTAAGAATTCGCCAGGATGCGGCGTAAGTACTGTTTCGCCCTGGCGTTTTTTCAGTAAGTCCATTCGATCCTGCAATAGATTCAACCCATCGGCATCGATGATCAGCGGACCGTTGTAATGCTGCAGGACTTCATCGAGCCAGAGCTTGGCCTCCGCGCTTTGTCCCAGACCCGGCCCGATGGCCACGGCATGGGCCCACTGCAATCGTGCGCGCAATCGCTGCACACTGTCATCCGTCATGTTTTGCCCTTGCCATTGCAGAGGCTCTTTGACAACCTCCAACGGATGCGCAGCCAATTGTGCGACAATATCGGATGTCGTCGCCAAAACGACGAGTCCGGCGCCAACCCGCACAGCCGAAGAGCTGGTTAAAGATGCAGCACCAGCCATACCTTCACTACCTGCAACGATCAGAATTTGCCCACATTTATTTTTAAAATCAGCCGGATGCCGTTTCGGCAGTAGAGTGCTCATTTCGTTCTTCGGCAGATGCCATGTGTTTGGGTGAACAGTGTCAATTGCTTTTGGTGGAAAACCAATATCGGCGATACGCAAAGTGCCGGCGTATTCGCGGCCGGGAGAGAAAAGCAGGCCGGGTTTCGCCGCCCCGAAGGTTATTGTCGCATCGGCTCTGACAGCATTTTCATCCGCTTCGCCACTGTCGGCATCGACGCCTGTGGGTAAATCCACGGCAACGACTTTCGCAGCACTTTGGTTGACGAATCTCGCGGCTTTCGCAT
>QQUM01000316.1 GCA_008501545.1 Calditrichota bacterium | reverse complement strand
CAGCGGGAAACTTGAAAAATTAACGGTACTCGCCAGTTAAAAAGCAGTCGCATCATCTAAAAATAAAAAACGATTGAAAATTACAAGTGAAAAGACAGTCCGAATTGATATCCGTTCAGTTGCAATAAATCAGAATATTTTAAAATGTATAACAAGAAATTCAAGGAAGAAAGAGATTTGATTTTTTACTTGCCATCAAAATGAGCATGCATGATAATTCCATCGGCAAAATGCCGATCGAGTACGCCGATGATAGCCACATCCGGATGATTCAAAATCTCACCCAGATCATGTTTGTTCGCATATCGAATAACCGGGCATTTGAGCTGGAGCGATGTGAGTTGATTTTGCAATTTGCGCTCTTTGTTGGCACCGGCATCTTCCGCCAGAAGAATGAGATAGATGGCCTGCTTCCGCAAATGTGCCTCAACCGCAGATGCTCCAACGGCTAATTTTCGTGCGCGCCGGGCAAGGCCTAAGAGCGTGCGAATTTTTGCTTCATTCATAGGATTTTACCGCTTTCATCAGTTCGTTATAAACTTCATCACGCAAATTCCTGCGAAACGCCCGATTGAGTCTTTTTCGTTTCACAGCTTGTTCGGTGCAGCTCATTTTTTTGCATAAATAAACACCCCGGCCAGGTTTACTCTGCAGGGGATCTGCTAGAAGATTCTCATCTTTTGTAAGCACAAACCGCACGAGTGTTGATTTTGCAAATTTACCATTGCATCCTATGCAGGTGCGTTCCGGGATGTGCCCCGGCTTTTTACGTCCGGTTTTCATGTGGCAATCAAGAGGCTAAATCGAAGCAGCTTACAAGTTCAATATGTGCCGTATGGGGAAACATATCCACAGGCTGTACTTTTTGCAATTTGTATCCGTTATCACTAAAAATCCGTGCGTCCCGGGCGAACGTCGTTGGATTGCACGACACGTAGATGATTCGCTTTGGCTGCAATGCGATAACTTCAGCTACGACTTTATGATGCAATCCCGCACGCGGTGGATCGAGCACGACAACGTCCGGGGCTGAGTCTGCGAAAACAGCCTTCCGGTTAAGGAGAATATCTTTGATGTCGCCGCAGTGAAATTCACAATTGTCGATATTGTTCAACGCAGCATTGGTTTTCGCATCCTCTATTGCAGCAGGAATAATGTCGACTCCAACGATTCGCTTCGCTTTTTTACTTAAATAAATGCCGATAGATCCCGCGCCGCAATAAAAATCGCAGATCGTTTCTGTTCCATGCAAATCAGCATACGCCTCAACAACAGAATACAGCTTTTCGGCGCCGCGTGTATTGGTTTGGAAAAATGAATTCGCGGATATGCGATAGTGAAATTCACCCAGTTTATCCGAAATATATCCGGGGCCGTGCACAATACGGCAATCATCGCCTACCGCAACTTGTGCTTTCGTTCGGTTGATGGAATGGACAATCGTGGTTATTTCAGGTACATTCTCCAATAGGCTTTCTGCCAATGCACCAACTTCCTTCTGCCCTTTCGAGCCACCTTCCGCTGTGACAACATTGACCATTGTTTCGCCGGTATTTTTGCCTTCACGCACCACGAGAAACCGCCAGAAACCGCTGTGATCGACTGTCGTGTAGGGTAGCAAGGCCGAATTCATACAATGAGCTGCGGTTAAATTACGAATGGCATTACACTGTTCGCTTTGCAAGTGACACTGCTGAATTTGCAGGGTTTTGTTATAAAAACCTTTTACATTCATTCCCAAAGCAAAATCTTTGCGCAGCTTGTTTTCTGACGTCGCAAATTCGCTTCTGGAAAACCAGCGTAATCGGCTGAAAGTGAATTCCATTTTGTTGCGGTAGAAAAATGTTTCTGGGGAAGGGAGAATCGGTGCAGTTTCAAAATCCGTCAACTTTGCAATCCGGGTAATTGCGTCAGAGACTTGCCGATATTTCTGTTCGAGTTGTGCTTCATAACTGTAGTGCTGGATCGCACAACCACCACAATCGCCAAAATGCTGGCAGCGTGGTATAATTTGCGCCGGCGATGGATGAAGGACCTCGAGTATTCGGGCATAATGCAAGCCTTTTCGTTTGCGCTGAATACACGCCTGCACTCTTTGTCCGGGCAATCCGCCGGGTACAAAAACAACAATGCCTTCGTGACGAGCAACTCCTTCCGCCCCGAAGGCCAGTGATTCAATCTCTAATTCGAGTTCAGTTCCTTTTTTCAATGTCGTCCTGTCTTCGTTATGATCAATTCGCCGGTACCGGTCTGTCTGGTTTGACTGCACCGAAAATTCGACGTGCCCCGGCATAATATTTTTTCCAATAACCTTCTTGTAAATATGAGATGACCACGCCCCGTTTCGCCATAGAATGGATAAACCTGCCTTCGCTGAGAAAAATCCCCACATGGCCAATATCCCGGCCGCGTTCCCCATAAAAAAAGACCAGGTCACCCGCAACAAGTCGATTTTTAGAAACCGCTTTACCCAAATTAAATTGATAGGAAGCCTTGTGAGGGAGATCGATTTGAAATCCATCGAGGTAGACCATTCTCACAAGCCCGGAGCAATCCACACCTTTCGTTGATTCACCACCGTATTTATACGGCGTATCCAGAAAAGGCACCAGAACATTGGCAAGATTTCTCGCAACCATCGAGCTGCTCAGCGGATACATACCATTCGAAAATTGTTCCGTGTCCTGGCTGGGTGCATTTGTGACACCGGTATCTCCATCATTGCCATCAGCCAGTGTGTGGGAGGCTTGAGGTTGCACATCATTATGCGGCACGTAACTCGGTTTGGGTCGCAGGCAACCAGTTAACATCAAAGTCATATTCACTAAAAAAACTATAAAAATCGTCCTGTAAAAAAAGTGGAAGTACATGAAATGCTCCTGATTTACGCTCGGCTTAAGCTCAACAGCTTTAATCGAACCTGATGATCCTGGTTTCGCAGTCTTAAATTTTATCCAAGGAATTTTTGTCTTCTCACACAAAAGACAAAAGATACATGAGGCATTACCGGGATTGCTATATAATTATCGGATGCAAAGTACAAGCCAATAAACTTTATGCATAAATATCTATAATTTCAACATTAAAATGATTCACATCAGAATATGGCTGAATACAAAAATAGAACAGGTGGCTAGAAATAAAACAACAACACCATAAAAACGTATCAAAACCGATCAAGAATGAGACACTGTATCACATCAATACAAAAAAATCCACGCACCAATAATACAAATTTTCAAAAATGGTATCTTTAATTTAACCAATGAGCTCGAACATTTCTCGTCATCCCTACTTTTTAATTTTTGGCATAGTACGTGCTTGTA
>QQUM01000290.1 GCA_008501545.1 Calditrichota bacterium | reverse complement strand
GAACCAATGGTATGGCTGCTGGGGAATTGGTGTTAAAAACTGGACTGATGAAAACGGCCGGTTTTGGGAATATCAGGACGATGTCGAAGCGGAAGATGGTCTGTTTTCCTATATCTGGGTTGCGGAAAATGAACCTGGTGTGACCATCAGTCGCTACTACCGCTATCAACCACCATCCGTTACGGTTGATGGCCGCCGTCTCGAAGAACCATTCCCGCTTACAGGGGATCATGTCGAGCCGGGCAAGATTCCGGGTACAGCGGATATGATGATAGAATCGCAAATCAGAACGCGAATCGGGGTGGATATCCACCAGAAAGTCATCGCATTCAGCCAGAAAAATCATGATGATTATATTGTGTTCGACTGGGTTTTGAAAAACACTGGCAATGTAGATGTTGACGATGAAATTGAATTGCCGGGCCAGAATCTGGAAGGATTGTATTTCGGCAAGACCTTTGGCGGCCATCCGATGAACCGCAATAGCCTGCAAAACTGGCACAGCAAAACCGGTGAAATGGTTGACGACACCCTGAGAATGGTTTATGCTTATGGCTCAGCAAATGCAACATCGAATACCGATATGTTTGGCGGCGTTGATTTCACCACCGGTTTCCTGCAAGATCCGGAATGGGTCGGCCTGGTGACAGCTTTCGCCAGTAAAGATGCAAACAATTTTGCTGTGGATGACTTCGTACAACCGCGCATCACAGCGAATACCAATCCGTGGGAAACTGTTGTGAGTCGCTGGGGCTCTTACGCGAGGCTTTCAACCGGTTTTAAAGATGATCTGAATTATGCCTACATGCATGAACTCGGCTACGATGTTCATCCAAACACCTTTCATCACCCGCGTGGAGATGACTATGACTATTGGCAAGCGCCTAATGCAAACTCCTGGACCGGTTACAGGTGGATTAATACCTCGACCGAATCGTTTGGCCCTTATGACCTGGCTTTTGGTGACTCCATCCGCATCGTAACCGCACTCGTAATGGGAACCATCGATCCGAAAAAAGGCTGGGAAGTTGGCCGCGCCTGGAAAGAAGGCACGGCAGCTGATACCTGGACCGAGGCCGAATGGAAACTGCCGCCGGTCTGGGAACATGTTGACATCGCAAAAACCGACAATGATAAAGCCAAAGATTCCTGGGTAACCACCGGTAAAGATTCGCTGTTCAACAATGCAGCCGCATGCGTTTGGGCTGTGCAGAACGATTACCAGGTTCCCGTTCCACCACCAGCGCCAAATGTTACCGTGCAAGGTTTGCCGGATGGCATCAAGATTACCTGGAATGGTGAATCGGAATCTGTCCCGGATTTTGCCGGTTATCGTGTTTACCGCGCTGAAGGCGGTCTTTCCTACGCCGAAAGCGCTGGCGGAACCGCAACGGGTGAATGGATGAGAATCTTCGAATGCGGTGAGGGCACAGCCAACGCGCTCACGCACGAATACGTCGATACAGAAGCAGTGCGTGGTAAAGATTTCTACTACTATGTCACGGCTTTTGATGACGGTTCACACCCGGAAGTTCCCGCTCATCTGCGCGGCGGCGTCAACGGTGTTTCTGAGAGCCTGGAAAGCGGCCAGTTCCTTAATATGGCCATTGAACCGGCTGTTTTGACACGCCAACCAGCCAATGATCTTTCCAATGTAAGAATTGTGCCAAATCCATTTTCAGTTGCCGCAACGGAGCTGCAGTATAGTGGTCAGGGCGAATCGGACAAAATCACTTTCTTTAACCTGCCGCCCGAGTGCACGATTCGCATTTACAACGAAACAGGCGATCTCATGACCACGCTCGAGCACAACGATGGCTCCGGTGATGAGGCCTGGACAAACGTGACCGGCCAGCACTTCCAGACCACGAAGAATCAGCAGATTCCAGTGAGCGGAATTTATATTGCCAATATTGAGACTCCTGATGGTGACTCGGTCAATTTGACATTTTATATAATTCGATAACCTTTTAGTTGCTAAAAGGAGCAGAAAATGAAAAAAACTATTTTTCAAATATTTACGCTAATCCTGCTGGGATTGATGCTTGCGCCAACGCACGTGTTCTCGCAGGATAAAGTTGGACAAACCGGTCTCAAGTTTCTGGATGTCGGTGTTGGCGCCCGCGCCGCTGGTATGGGCGAAGCCTTTACGCTGGTCGGCGACGATGCAAACGCCTTGTTTTACAATCCTGCAGGAATTGCGCTCATAGAAGAGAAATACAGTATTATGGCGCACAGAACCGAATGGTTTGCTGATATTTCCTATAATGCTTTTGCGGCTACGGTAAACCTTGATGTTCTGGGTACCTTTGGCGCCAGTTTCGTAACCGCTGATTATCCCAACTCCATGGGAACCATTGTTGCGGACAACGAACAGGGTTACATTGAAACGGGCAATTTCAGCGGCACTGCCTTTTCCGTTGGCCTTGCTTATGCGCGTTCGTTCACCGACAAGTTCACCTTTGGTGGAAGAGTCAATTTTGCCCATCAGAACCTGGGTGAAAACATGGTTCCTGTGATCGAAAGTGCTGTGATAACGGACACGAGTAACGTTAAAAATGATGTAGGCGGCCTGGCTTATGATATCGGTACCATATTCGTTCCCGGTTTCAAAAGCCTGAAGCTGGGTATGTCCATTACTAATTATTCCGCTCAGTTTGAGTACGAAGAAGATCAATTTCAATTACCGTTGACCTTCAACATGGGCGCTTCAATGGACGTTCTCGATCTCCTGGATGGAGATTATTCGGATATGTCGTTTGTCGTCGATATCGAAGCCCTGCACCCGCGGGATTTTGGTCAGCGCATTCATGCCGGTGGTGAGTTCTGGTACAAAGACACCTTCGCATTGCGTAGCGGCTACAAGTTCAACTACGATGAAGAGAGCTTCTCTGCCGGTTTCGGCGTCAAACTCAGCGGCGCACGGATTGATTATGCTTATTCACGTTTCGGCATTTTCACTTCTGTGCAGCGGTTCTCTGTTGGATATGCATTTTAAGCGCTGAGTTATTATCTGTGGTGGATTTAAACTTGGAAATATCAGCTACAGATGATGCGATGGTTGCGGAAATTCAACTAATGGTTTTCGCGATCATCGCTTATTTTTAACGATTGCTGTCTAAAAAAGCCCGGAAGGGCATAGCCGTCAAGTTAAGGGCTTAATCAATTGAAAAATATTTATTTCTACATCGAAGCATCCTGAGTGTTTCGCTTGCTTTTTAAGCGAAATGTATCGAAGGGTGCGGGCTTTGATTCAAGCGAATTGCTTCGGTTCCGCACCCCTCGATACATCCCACCAAAAAACGGTGGGACACTCGGGATGCTACGTG
>QQUM01000778.1 GCA_008501545.1 Calditrichota bacterium | reverse complement strand
TGCAGATGAGTGCCGCTCGGGATCGCGAAATAAATAGATCGTAAAGAGCACCAAAAACCAGAATACACCAGCCAGAATCTGAACGATTAGCCCTCCATCGATCCATACACCATATGTAAAAATGAGGGCGCAAAGCAAAAAGGCAAAAAACGCAGCGTATCCTTCTCTATGCACGTAAAATCCTTACTTATTCTGATTCCAGGGGAGCTTCCATGAAAACACGCCGACGCATATCTTCATAGGCTTCTTCTACCTTACCCAAATCCTGGCGAAAACGGTCTTTGTCCATTTTCTCGTCCGTTTCTGCATCCCAGAACCGGCACGTATCCGGACTAATTTCATCACCCAGGATTATTTTTCCATCTTTATTTTTTCCAAACTCGAGTTTGAAATCAACCAATTTAATATTCCGGCGTGTCCAGAATGATTTCATAACAGCATTAATTTTTAATGCGAGACGTGAGAGTGCATCCAGATCTTCTTCAGAACACAATTCCTGATTCAGAATTTCCTCACGGGTAATTTGTGGATCGCCTTTGTCATCATCCTTTAAAAAATACTCGAGAACAGGCGATTCCAGCACATCGCCTTCTTTAAAGTCGGAGCGCTTCAATAAGGATCCGGCGGCGATGTTGCGAACAATAACTTCGACCGGGATCATTTGTAAGGCAACAACTGTCATTTCGGTATCCGACACGGTATTGATGAAGTGCGTGGGAACATGGTAGCTGCTCAAATACTTGTATAAGTGAGCTGAAATTTGATTGTTTACGAATCCCTTGTTAGCTATTGTTCCCTTTTTCTTGCCGTTAAATGCAGTTGCATCATCTTTAAATTTTTGCAGTAAAACATTCGGGTCGTCCGTTTGAAACAAAATTTTGGCTTTGCCTTCGTATAGTTTGTTTTTTCGTTCCATATTTACCTCTTTAAGTTACCGCTTGTCACTCAGGCCAACACGCAAGCGTATTCTAATTGTAGTTATTTTTTTACTCTAAACCAACACGTTTAAAAATTGTAGTTGCATGGCGTAAATTTTTATCCAGATCAAAAAAAGTATCGACGGCATCTTTACCGAGTACGCCGACAATTTCCTGATCTTTTTTGACATTGGTTTGAAAATCTGTGCCTT
The DNA here is from genome assembly GCA_008501545.1 of Calditrichota bacterium. Lineage (GTDB taxonomy): Bacteria > Zhuqueibacterota > Zhuqueibacteria > Zhuqueibacterales > Geothermadaptataceae > Bioreactorimicrobium. The sequence goes on along the minus strand of QQUM01000778.1, from coordinate 2,200 downwards.
TTTCCCATGCAGCCATCGCGTTGCGTTGCACCATGGCATAGGCATCCTCACGACTCACGCCATTTTTCGCCAAAGCCAGCAATAATTGTTGTGAAAAAATCAATCCGTTGGTCTTGTCGATATTTTTCATCATATTTTCCGGGTAGACCAGCAATTTATCCATGACGTGAATAAACTTATGAAGCATATAATCTAACGCAATCGTGCTATCCGGAATGATAACCCGCTCAACGCTGCTGTGGGTAATATCGCGTTCATGCCAGAGCGCTACATTTTCTAACGCTGCTAGCGCATTACCGCGGAGAATGCGGGCCATGCCGGCAACGCGCTCGCATGTAATGGGATTACGCTTGTGCGGCATTGCGGAAGAGCCTTTCTGGCCCTTGCTGAAAAATTCCTCAACTTCGAGAATTTCAGTTCGTTGTAAATTGCGAAGTTCGGTTGCGAATTTATCAAGTGACGAAGCGATTACCGCAAGCGTTGTCAGGAATTCAGCATAGCGATCCCTTTGTAAAATTTGTGTCGATGCCGGCGCAGGTTTCAGTGCAAGTTTCTCGCAAACATATTCCTCAACGAATGGTTCAAGATGGGCAAAAGTTCCAACAGCACCGGAAATCTGCCCCACAGAAATCGTATCGATCGCAGCTGCAAGTCGTTTTTCACTGCGCGTAATCTCATCGTACCACACAGCGAGTTTTAATCCAAATGAAGTTACTTCCGCATGAATGCCATGTGACCGGCCAATGCAAGGGGTGTTCTTGTACTCCAGGGCACGCCTTCCCACCACAGTTTTTAGTTTCTCCAATTTCTTCTGCAGGATAAGTCCCGCCTTACGCATCAAATGCGCCATCGCTGTATCGAGTAGGTCGGAGGATGTCATACCGAGGTGGATAAACCGGCTTGCCGGCCCAACATATTCGGCAACATTGGTCAGAAAAGCGATGACATCATGGTGTGTTGTTTCCTCAATTTCAAGAATTCGCTGAATGTTAAACTGCGCTTTCTCTTGAATATCTTTTAAGTCCTCTGCTGGAATAATTCCCATCTGCGCCTGAGCTTCACAAGCGAGCACTTCAACTTTCAACCACGCGTCAAATTTTGCCTGATCTGTCCAAATGGCGCCCATTTCCGGTAATGTATAGCGTTCAACCATATTCAATCCAAAGTTGTTTTATAGTTTTTCAAGGCGAATTGGGATGGTAAAAATGCGCCTATCGCGATAAATTTTAAAATCAAGTGTATCACCGCCGCGCAAATCTGAATTTTCAATCAAATCCAGTATCGCCTGACGGTTTGATATCTGTTGGTCATTCACAGCAAGAATCACATCATAAACCTGGATCCCCGCCTTGTCGGCCGGGCTATCTTCCTGCACGTCTGTAACAATCACACCACGGACTGGAGTTAGGCCCAAATACCGCGCAACACTCCGCGAAATTTCACCAAGGGTGATTCCTGTCCAATAATTACGATTCACTTTACCATACGTGCGTAATTCGGCCACAATCTCGAGAATCCGGTACGCTGGAATTGCAAAACCAAGTCCGATTGATCCCTGGCTATCACCGGAAAAAATAAATGTATTCATTCCGATAACCTCACCAAGCGAATTGACCAAGGGTCCACCACTGTTACCCTGGTTTATAGAGGCATCCGTCTGAATCATGTCTTTGTACACTCTGTCTTCCATTTTGCCAAAGTTCTGATTAAGCGATGAGATCACTCCGACCGTCACCGTCGGTTTTGCATTTAAATCAAAAAGACCAAATGGATTTCCAAGGGCGATAACCCATTCACCAATGATTAAATCCTTTTCAGCGTGAAATTTTATGGGTTGTACGTTTTTAAATCCCCGTAATTTTAACAGGGCGATATCAGATATCTCGTCTGCGCCAATGAGATCAGCATCGTGCTGTGAGCCATCGGTCAAAGTAACTTTTATCTCGATGGCGTTTTGCACCACGTGTTCATTTGTAACAACATAGCCATCACGATCTATGATGAAACCGGAGCCGAGGCTTTTTACCGGTTTACGGATGGGTGCAAAAGGAAGAAAAAACTGGAAAAATTGATCATTCGTATAATACCGGCGATGGTATTCCTTGACCTGAATGACGTTGATCCCCACGACAGAATTGCTCACCTTTTCCACCGCACGTGTAATAGCATTTTGCCTGCTTTCGGTTATACTTTGTACAGG
>QQUM01000003.1 GCA_008501545.1 Calditrichota bacterium | reverse complement strand
GTATCGTTTGATAATGCGTGCCATGCCAAGTTTCCTTTTTGTTGTTTTGTTCGCTGCAAATATAACACAGCGTGTCATAAATGTCAATATTTTTCTGACGCATTGCGTTAAAAATTTAAATCTATTGCGCATTGTTTTATAAAAATGTTGCATAAACAAGCATTTATAAAGAGAATATTTTTTGATACAATGCGTCATAAACAAAATCAAAATATCACTTCAATTGAAAATATGATGAAATTACTTGCGTATTCTCTATCGTAATATTTATCTTAAGTTTATTTTACAAAGACACGTAGCGCCCGGTACACCAAATCGCAGGAAGCCATGCAAGAGAAAAGAAAACCCATTTCTATTGAAGAAGTTGAAGCAAACAAAAACATTTATCAAGAGCATTTTAATGCCGACTATGCTGAACAGCTCGTCGTCCATATTTTGCAAAAAATCGACAAATTTTACTTCCGCTCCAGTTTTATTGGCTTTGACGAATTCCCCCAGCGCAACGATCCGGAAAAGCCGCTTATTTTTGCCAGCAACCATTCCGGTATGGCTTTTCCATGGGATGCCATCATGCTTGTCTCCGGCCTGTTGCGGATTAACAATTATGAACACAATAGCGCCGTACGTGCCCTGACCGCACCGATGCTGTCTGACTCGGTACTAATGAATCCTTTCCTTGTCGAGAACTTCTGGAAAAAATGTGGTGGTATCGATGCGACTTTTCTCAACTTCGAGACCATGCTGCACTACAACGACACCAACCTGCTCATCTACCCGGAAGGCGTGCCTGGCATAGGCAAGGGTTTTCCCAAGCGGTACCAGTTGCAGCGTTTTTCCAGCTCTCTCGTAAAAATGAGCATTAAATACAAAACAGATATCGTTAGCATTGCCTCAGTAAACGGGGAGTATATCAATCCCTATAACCTGAAATCGGACTTCGTTAACAAGTTGGCGCAAAAAATTGGGATTCCCTTTATTCCAGTTGGCCTGATGAGTCTGCTCATTCCGTTCCAGCCATGGATTTTCTATTTCGGTTTTCCAGCAAAGCTCACCTATATTTGCGGCAGCCGTATCAAACCTTATGAAATGATCGACAAAGATTACTGGGATATTACAGAAGAGGAATTCAGAGAAATCACCAAAAAAGTAAAGCAGATAATGCAGGACGAATTGCACGCTGCAGTGCAAAAGCATGGCAGGATACGCTACAAATGGCATGAGTTGCTAAAACAAATATTGACAAACCTCAGGCATTTCCCCTATTTTCTTCCCTTTTGCTGGCCTTCTGTTTTTTGTGAATTTGACATGCAGTTTCATAAAAACGGTGGTGTGCCCAATTTCAAAATGCGCTTTTCTTCAATTATCACCATCGTACGCCACAATCCAATTATTCTGGCCTTCTTCATCCCTATTCTCGGCTGGATTCCTATCCTGATTCGAGGGATGCGGAAGGTGAAGTAATGGGTAATTTTGAATCACTCATTTTTTAAATAAATATTATACAACCCTTTGAGCGTCAAAGTTGATTCAACGCTTTCAACCGAAGGCAACTCCGGTAATAAAATCGGCGCCAACCCACCGGTTGCGATCACACGCATATTCTCTCCCATTTCACCACGCAAGCGACGCAACATGCCTTCGACCATCTCTGCGCCGCCAAACATCAATCCTGACTGCATGCTGCTTTCCGTCGAGCGACCGATCAAGCTTTCAGGAAATTTCAAATCGACCATAGGCAATTTGGCTGCCAGGTGATGCAAGCTTTTCGCTGTGCTCTCGAGACCGGGAGAAATGATACCGCCGAGGTAATCCCCATTATCGGAAACGATATCAAAGGTTGTTGCTGTACCAAAATCAACAATAACCAGGGGACCACCATATTGTTCAAATCCGGCCACTGCATTACAGATACGGTCGGCGCCCACCGTATGTGGATCAACATTTTTTATTGAAATGCCCAATTCAATATCTGAGCTGACTTCAACAACCTTAACTTGTAGATGCTTGCTGATTAACCGCAATAGAGAAACAGTCACTGATGGGACAACGGATCCCAGTGCTATGCCATGTATCTTGCTCATATCTATATTGGCGCCACGGCCGAGCATGTTCATAAATACCCAAATTTCATCCTCCGTTCGTGCAACTCGGCTTGAGAGCCGCCAGCTGTGTCTCAGGTGCCCATCTTCATACAATCCCAATGTTATATTCGTATTACCAACATCCATGACGAGAATCATACATGCTCCTTTTAAAGGTGCGATGCACTTCAAACCGGAGTTTCCAAGCATCATCAAAGATGTGCAGGCCTATCGGAAGGAAGTGCGTCGCACCTGCTAAGTTTCATTCTTTATGTTATTTTTGACACTACCTGAACTTTGATCGTGCCGGAATAAATCTTCAACACGATCGTATATTTTATACTTCACTTAAAATTTGGCGACAATCCATCATGGTATACCGGCTATTCACTTGTGCGTGCTTCACCAATTATCGGGATTGCCTTTTCCGACGTTGCTCCAAGGGGTGAAAATCCCGAATAACTGTGTGCAGAAAACTGCGGTCGATATGGGTGTAAAGTTGTGTTGTAGAAATACTTGCATGGCCCAGCATTTCCTGCACTGCACGCAAATCGGCTCCGCCTTCCAGCAAATGGGTTGCAAAGCTGTGGCGAAACGTGTGCGGCGATGCATGTTTTTGTATTTTAGCAGCGTCGAGATGTTTTCGAATAATTTTCCATGCACCCATTCGTGAAAGTTTGCGTCCGCGATGATTCAAGAAGAAAACATCCTGCGAGATGAAGGGATTGGCCAACTGCGGACGTGCGAAACGCATGTAGTCTTCCATCGCTTTTACAGCGACTTCGCCTACCGGTACGAGGCGTGTTTTCCTTCCCTTGCCCGTCAATTGCACAAAACTTTCCTCGGAAAAATAAGCACTACGCTCAAAATCCAGTGCTTCAGAGATACGACAACCGGTTCCGTATAAAAATTCCAACAAAGCCATATCGCGTAAACCAAGAGCGGAATCCGTTGAAACACAGTTTAAAATAGCTTCGATTTCATGTATTTCCAATACAGCCGGCAGGGTTGCTTTACGCCGCTTGTAAGAAATCAGGTGTGCCGGATCGGATTCGCTGTAGTTTTCTGCAAAGACATAGCGATGAAACATTCGTACGGCTGTGCACTTCCTTGCAATCGTTGCTTCCGTAAGTTCGAGCTGATCCAGGGCACTCAGAAACTCACGAATGTCGGCGGTTTCAATCTGGCCGAGAGTGAATATTTTTTTTCCGATGATCCAGGTTTTGTAATGGGAGAGATCGATTTTGTA
>QQUM01000583.1 GCA_008501545.1 Calditrichota bacterium | reverse complement strand
TCACCGAGTGCAATTGTTCTTGTAATATCCGAATTAAAGCCCTGGTAACTGCAGCCGAAGTCGATAACGATCAGTTCGCCATGTCTAATAATTTTATCTGAAGCGATCCCATGGGGCAATGCACTTCGCCAGCCACTGGCGACGATAATATCAAAGGCTTCCTTCTCTGCGCCTGCAAGTCGAAAGCGATAGGCAATTTCAGCCGCAATTTCATGTTCACGCACGCCATCTTTTATAAACGGCAGTACTTCAGGAAAAACTTTACAGGCAATCTGACAAGCTCGCCTGGTTTTCTCCAACTCATCAGCATCTTTACTCAGAACAATCGTTTCAAGAACATTTTCCGTGTCGATGAGCTGGTTATCCGGGAAGGTTTTATGCAACTGCGCAAAACGATCGAAGGTCACATGGGCTGCTTCAAATCCGAGGCGCATTTTTGGTTTGATGATTTTCTCACGTTTCAGTGGGGAGAACAGACTGCGTACAGCAATGAGGGGCACCACATTTTTTACTTCAGATTTCACCTGCTCACGATAACGGTTGTCGGTCACAAGGTAACATTTATCTTCGGTTACCAGAGCGATGCCCGAAGATCCGGAGAATGAAAAAAGATAGCGCAAATGTGTCAGGGAGGTGATGAGGAACGCATCCAGCTTTAACTGCTTCAGATGCGCTCTTAACAACGCCAGTCTATCAGGCATTCGCATTCTCATTTAAACGTTGTCGAAGTTGATCGACTTTATCCTGGTACATCGTATTTTCGGGATTTTTCTTTAGAAGCACTTCAAATACGTTCACCGCTTTTGCGTATTGACCCTGTGCTGCATAGATCTCGCCGAGTGTCGGTGTAACAATCCGGTCTTTCTCTATTTCGAAGGAAGAAGTATCATGGCTGACAGGTTTTGACTCTGATTTATCATCTTGCTCGTCTGCGGTCGATTTGGGCTTGCTGATATTCTCACTTGCCTCATCAACTGCGGCAATCATTGCATCAACTTCTTCATGTTTATCATCGGCATCTTCTTCATCAGATGCATCCGCATTATCGGGCGCAGGCTTTAAAGGTTCAATCAATTCCTTTTCATCCAAACCCGGGACATCCACTGAGGATGCGGTATCTTCGAATTCAGTATTTGGTTCTTCCGGTTTCTCAGTGGAATCATCTTTGGCGGTTTCGGGCTCATCTTTTTGCGAAGGGGTTGCCGTGCCAAATATTTGGTCAATTATCTGTTCCGGTGTTTCATCACCTTTTGATTCTGATGGAGATTCTTCAGATTTCTGAGCAGACTCTGAAGTCTGGGTAGCCTGATCTATTTTGTCCCTTTCTCTGGTTTTTGCCAGCGTACTTTTATCTTTTTCTTCCGGCGGTTGACTCTGCTCTTTGTCAAGTGTTTCAAAGAAATCTTCGCCTTCTGTCTCATTTCCGGAAGCTTCTTCCTGGGAAATGAAATCGATATCACTATCCGAGATTGGCTTAAGATTTTCGAGTGCTTTTTTCTCTAGCGAGTCCATCTTGTTAAATTCGATGGTTTCATCACCGGAAATAAGATCACCAGAATCCGGAATTGCGTTTTTTTGTGGTGGCGCATCACTGGAAAGATGCTCAACCGGTTCGTCAGGCGCAGTGGGATCGTACGGTTTTACTTTTATTCCCTGCAAAATATCATCATCAGGGATGGTAAATTCCAGATCGGTATCTTCCTTTTGAACATGTTCTTCCGGTTGCGTTTGCTCGTTCTTTGTCTCGCCAGTCTCTGTTTTTTCAGAGACGATATCATTATGTTTTGTCTCTGAAAGTTCCAGTTTTACAGGTTCGATTAATTCAGCTTTTGTCTCAGAATTTTTCGGTTCGTCCTGTTTTTCTTCCGGCACAGGTTCTGAAGATGCAGTCTTATTTTCCGGTTCTGATTTTTCTGACCTTTTCTCCGGATCTTTTGCCGGTACAAGTATCTCCACATGTTCATCACTGTCATCTTCACCACTACGATCCTCAAAAATATCATCAAGAATTGATGTCACGTTTTCAGATTTTTGTAAATCAACCGGATTCATTTCGATTGATTGGGATGATTTCTCGTCTTCGACAAATAAATCATCTTCGATATTAATAGAGGATGTCTCCATTGGCGTGAAATCTTCAGTTTCTTCAGGTTTTGCTTTTGCAGATCCGGGTTCACTAAATTGTGTAATTTTAAAATCGGATTGCGCTGAAGAGTCGGCGACGACCGTGTCAGCCGGTGCAACTACTTTCTGTTCTTTTGCAACGTCTTGTTTAATTTTCTCATATTCCTGCTGCAATTCCTTGTTCAAGGGATCAATTTTCAGAATTTCCCCATAGCTTTTCAAGCATGCTTCGGCCCATCCGGCTTCTTTCATCAAATCACCGGTATATTTATGCGCGGCAATGTGTTTTGGCTCAAAAAGCAGAACTCGTTTAAATTCTTTCTCCGCCAAATCGAACATTTTATTACGTAAATAGCACTTTCCGAGAACCATGTGCCCGGTAACGTAAAAGGGATGTTTACGAATGCCCTCTTCACAAATCCGGATTGCTTCATCGGTCTTTCCCTTTGCCAGCAATGCTTCAGCGACGCGAGCAAAGATGATTGAATCCGGGTTTTGCTGCAGCAAACTTTTCAGGTTATCGAATTTGGCTTCTGATTGATTGGTCATTGTTGCGCCTCCTGCGACCTTTCTGTAAAAATGTGTTGGTAAAACATAATTTTTCCCAGGTGTATTACCATCCCGAGATCGATCGGTTCAAAACTTCATCGGTGATGTTTTTAATGGCTTCAGCGATTGCTTCCTCACGTGTCGTGTTGCTGGTGCTGCCACCACTTGGAGCATAGGTTCCAACCTGGCTAAGTTTATCTTCCCATACTATTTTTCGATTTTGCAGATCCTCGAATTTTACTTCAACAGAGACTGTGACCCGAATTTCATTTACAGTTTCGGAACGATTGAAAGCACCAGCACCATCGCGAACGGCCAACAATCTCCCGGTTAGAATGGAATCTGCGTTTCGTTGATCGGCAATTTTAAGTGTATTATCGCTGGTAAAAGCTTCGATGAGACTGTTCGTCAAATCATCTTTTACACCGAATTCCGCGGTGTCATCCTGAAAAGTCGGTATGGCGATCGTCTTCAGATGCGGTAATGTGGAACCGGAAAAACTGTAATATCCACAACCAGTAACAACAAAAGCCAGAGATACGGAAAGAAATGAAAGAAATTTAAAAGGGTAGATCATATTCTTTAATTTTCCGGTATAACGTACGTTCGCTTATCTCAAGCAGAACGGCCGCTTTGCGTTTGTTTCCGCCTGTCTTTTCC
>QQUM01000633.1 GCA_008501545.1 Calditrichota bacterium | reverse complement strand
TCAAAGTGCGTGGAATCAGATGCCAAAACGACAAATTTTTCGGGTTCCAGGAATGTTCCGATCGGAAAAGTGAAACCTATGCCCCAATCGAACGCGGCAAGGGAAAGATCCAGTGTGCTTTCTCCGGTATTTTGCAGCTCGATAAACTCATAGAGTTTGCCACTGTTTTCGCCTTCATCTGTGGGATGGTAGTGGATTTCGGTGATTTGCAGCGTGTTGAAATCGGTATTGCCGATCAAAGTCAGTTCGTGCAATGCGCTCCACTTGCCGTCGTTATACATTCGCGACATGATTTTTGTTGTTGAGATGATGTTAAGTTGCGTGCTGGTGCTCGTGCCGGTTGCGTTTGATGAGATGCCACCACCGATGCGTCGTGGATCGCTGCCATCCAAGGTGTAGAAGATGAATCCATCCGCACCATCCGGTTCAGCGAGTTCAACCACCATACTCGATTCCAGCGGCAATTCCAGGTCGGTTATTTCCATACTAGCGGTTCGGTATATCGGTGGCGCAATAGCTGGATAAAGTCCGGCCTGCCGTAATTGTTGCAGCACGATTTCACCGCGGTTGGGGAAAAATTGCTGTACGATTTGGTCGATCGCAGGCTGCCAGGCATTGTGTTTTGAGCGGTTTAAATCACCCCAGCGTGCAGATTCTGCAATAATTGCCAATTCGATTTCCTGTGTACGCTTTTCGAAAATGGCACGCACGCGCGATTCGGTCAGCGCGCCATTGTTGAACATGTGCCGGTAAATCAGGTCAGCAAAGCGCATGCGGTATTCTTCATTCAGTGCCAGTTGCTGATGCAAGTACTGCGGATGAAATTTGTTGAATCCACTCACCGAAAGATAGAGATTGACACGATCCTCGTACAAGCCGATGCCCGGACTGTGTGCATCCACATGCAGTGTGTGTTCGGCGTCGTGGTTGAGGAAAATAAAACCGTCGTTGCGATCGCGGTTGTAGAGTGCATAAAAGTTGTTGGGAACACGATCACCACGGAACTTGGTGACAGGCGCATCGAAATTGCCGGCGTAGAAGATAGTTAGCATATAATCGATGAGGTTGTCGATATCGATGAGCTTTCTTCCTTCAGGATTTGAACTGCCGTCTTCATTTTTCCCGAGTAACGCGAAATAATTCCTGTTCGACTGAAATCCTTCATTCAATGCATTCCATACATCGCGCCAGGCATCGAGGGTGCCGTCGGTTGCTTCGATATCGTAGAGGTTAAAATCCTCACCAACATCCACTTTTACCACGTCGTAATCGTCGTTATCGCCCCCAAAATAACTTTCAGCATAGCGGGCTTCCGATCGTTCCTGTGTTTGAAAGAGTCCCCAGTAAATGCCATTGAGGTAGAGATGATAATAACGGCTGCGTGTGTACGGTTGCCCCATTTCGCGCTGGAGATCGCGGGAAAACACATCACGGTTCATGGTGTTTTCGTGAACGTAACCGTTGCTCCAGGCGTAGTTTTGACTGGTTCGCAAATCGATTTTTCGGAACGAACCGGTCCCTTCGTTTTCAAAGAGTGGATAGTTCAAATATTCGGTTCCGTATTCCACACGAAAGAAAAGACGAAAAGCGTGTTTTGGATAATTCGGGTGCCGGCTCCATCCACCGCGTATGCGCATGCCCGCATCAATCTGGAAGCCTTTCGTCTCATCCGGATTAAGCAGCTCGACTGAAACAGGACGCTCCCATGCAATGCCATGATAAAACGCATTGACATAAATGCCGGAATCCGCCGAGAAGAGATGCTGTTGGTCGGTTACGAGTGAGATACTTGGAATATCGAGCAAAGCATCATCGAGGAGGTCGCGGTATCGACTGTCGTTCGCGACCTGCTGGTTCATTTCGTAATGCCATTGCTGGCCATTGATACCGCTTGAAGGCCAGAGGCCACCGGGGTGGGCTTGCGTTTTGACTTTATCGACAAAAATATAGGTTTTTGTGGTTATTTTCGTTTGTTGGATACCCGCTTGCAAACCAACAGCCCGCAGAACAACACCCGGTGTTTTACCGCGCCCGCTGGTGTTGTCGGGATCAATAAAAATGTGTACTGGAAGTGTTTTTAGAAAGGCGGTTTTGGAATGCAGCGGATTGGATCCATCCAACGTGTAGCGAATGCTCGCATTTGCAATACCTGTGGAGATTTCCAATGTGAAGGGTGCATCATAAAATCCTCGATTATGCGAGAACGTTAAACTGTCGGAAAAAACGGGATAAAGCACAGTTATATCGATTTTTTCAGACCATGCTTCCTCGCCATCGTTGTCGATTGCCTTGCCACGCAAATCGTATTTTCCGGGGGATGGTTGTTGCCATAAAAATTCCCACGGCTCGGTTATGTCTTCACCGATTTTTTCTTCATCTGCATAAAATTCAACTTTGCTGATCGTGCCGTTTGAATCTGCCGCGTCCGCTGTGAGTGGAATGTCTACGCCATAAGCGAAGTCTGTGCCGTCTTCCGGCGATGTAAGTGTTATGTGCGGTGGATTGCTGGTAAGGGAAGAGATGGTGATGTAATTGAAGTTGAATCCACTGCTTTCCGCGACGAATCGCATGACCTGAACGCCTTTGGATAACGATACGTTATTCACAAAAACTGCTTCCCAGGCATGCCAGTCGCCGGTTGCATTAGCTTGAATTGTACCGGTGACATTGCTGCCGGCGAATTCGATGTGAAAGCTTCCACCCGCGCTGGCCGAAGCGAAGCGAATTTCAAATTGATAGATACCGGTGTGTTGCACATCAACGGTGTATTCCAGCCATTCGCCAGGTTGTATCCAACCGATATTGTAGCCATGCTCGGTTGTCGCTTCGATATCGACGGCATCGTTTGCACGGTATTGCCCGCCCTGGTTTTCTGAATCGGTGTCGTTGTAGGCAATGCCTTCACCGCCGGTATCGTAATCTTCCGCTTCAATGGTGCCGGGAATTGGCAGTGGATTTCCATGAAATGGTTGTTGTTGGGCGGAGATATGTAGAGGATCAAGCAAGCACGCGGCAAGCGGAAAGAACGTGATTTTTAGGATTGTTGTAAACTTACTCTTCCACACAAGGTGTTATACCTGTCTAAAAATAGAACCGGTTGGATTTCTTATAATCTATTTTTTTTGAACGTGAAAAAATACATGGGACTATATTATCGTTTCGGTATTCTAAATCTAAGCTATCAGAATTTATCAAAAATGCAAATTCGTTCGTCCTGGCATAAATAATATAATGTGCTTTTCAGTATTAATAGCAGGTTGGCGAAGTAATAATCTCAAATCGTGAGCCCTGCTGTGGGAACGGATAAAGATTTATCAATCCATCCCAAAAAGG
>QQUM01000655.1 GCA_008501545.1 Calditrichota bacterium | reverse complement strand
TCATAATAATTTTGCAAACTTTCGGTGTAAACCTGGATAGTGTTCACCACATCGGTGACGGAAATAACGCCTTGCTGGTAATTATAGAGCACATCATACGTCATTTCATTGGTGGCAAACAAAGCGTGATTTGAACTTAAAAGCGCAGCGGAATGATCGATTTGTATTTTCAATCCCTGAATTTTGTTTTTCAACAGATTGCGATGCAAAGAGAGCCGGGCTGCATGCATGTTGTGTTGAAGATCAAATTTGCGCGCCTGTTGGGTATTTCGATTAAAAACCGGCAGTGGAATGGAAATGCCGAAAATGTAGCCATCCTGCTCGTCCGCATAACGTTTCAATCCACCGGAAAAATCAAAGTACGGCACCATCGCAGTGGATTCGACACGTGTCATTTTTTTGAGAAAATCGATTTCAGTGTTGGCTTGTCGGATACCGGGCGTGTCTTCGAGACTGTTTAAATAAGCTGCAACCGATTTGAGCTCGACAGGCTTAAAAGGAATCGCTGAGACCAGATTGAGCTGTTGTGTTTGATCAATGCCCAACCGGGCTTTCCATTCGCCTTCATGTTGCAACTTTTCTTTGTCGATGGAGAGCAACTTCGCCTGCAGATTGAACAACGCCATCTGAATCAATTTGTGGTCAAAAGCCGATAAACTGCCCTGGCCGGTTTGATTCTCCGCAATGTTCGCAATTTCGTTGATAATATGCTGAAAACGATTGAGCTGCTGCGCATAGCCATTCATCGATTGCAGTTCGACATATCCGGTTTTGACTTCACTTATAAAGTCAGTGCGTTGTTGGTGGTTGGCCAATTTTGCTGCATTTTCAAAGGTATTCCATGCCCGCCGCCGCATCACATATGTCCACGGCATCTCGAATTGTTTTGATATGGTGAAGAATTGCTCCTTTTCGGTGATGCCATTCACATCCAGCCCTTCTTCCGAAAAATTAATTGCCGGATTGCGCCATGCAAGGGCAATGTTGCGTTCATTTTTATGCAAATTTAATTGTTGATTCAACTGCTCAATAACCGGACTGTGGTTGTTTGCAAAATCAGCCAATTCACCAAATTTCAACGCGATAGATTGCGTTTGTGAAAATAAAGCTGAATTCAATACTAACAGTCCAAGAGCAAAATAGAGTTGTCGCATGTCGTGCTCCTGTCGAATAATATTTTTTTTTGAAGAATGAAAAAATCAGGAAAGAAGTGAAAATCAGGCAGAAATGGGCGGACTTCTCCCTTGGGATGGCATTCGGTGCCATTCGACAGCCTGATGTTTTTGAATCGAGAGAGGTGACCTTGATGTCTTGTATTTCGGAAAAAAGCGCGAAGTTGGGATGAGCGCACTGAAATGGTCAGATGCTTCTCTTTTAGTGAGTTGTTGATTTGCGGTTAGTAAATAAAATTGATCAGCATTTACATGCAATTCATTATGATCGTGATGATGCGCTTTCTTGTTGTTATCATGATGATGATCAGCATCGTCATCATGATCATGTGCGTGGACGATTGCGTGGGCGTTATGGAGAATATCCCGAGTGAGTTCATATTCAGATAAATGAACATGACTGAGCTGGTAAACTTGAAGGAGAAGAGTAAATCCAATGAGTTGAAAATATATGAAATATCGGTTCATTCCAGTGCACGAACATATTGTTTTTGGTGAATAGCATTCTCTATCAATACAAGAGTTCATCAAGAAGCGGACTGCTTCTCTGAAAATAGAATTTTTTTATAAAATACATAAAAAATTTTGAAATCAATGAATTTTTTAGTAAAACTGCAAAATGCATGCATAAAGTCAAAATAAAAAAAGGTTTCCAGTATCAGGAAACCTTTAGCATCTTTACGAATCATTTCTAATTACGTTTAAAACCGGAATAGGAATCCAAAGTGGTAGGTCATCATTTCCGTACGTGAGCGGCTGATATCGTACGTTACTTTGCCATTTTCTCTGCGAATGGACCCTTCCTTCAGATATTCTGCTTCACCACTGTTTAAGTAGCGGGCTTTGAAATCAAACAAAACTTCAAAAGTTCGTTGCATTTCACTGCGCACATCCGGGATGTTTTTATAAAGGAGAAGAGATGCGCCGAAATCACCGCTGTAGGCGAATGTGAAATCATCGAGATTTGTGGTGCTGGCGATGTCTTCATTGTCGTCAAAATCCTCATCTTCAATGGACGTTTCCGTATAGAAATAGCTGAAACCAATGGAGCCGCCTACGTATGGGCGAATGAAACCTTGTTGCGGTTGCAAACGCAAAAATATGCTTGAGAGCACAGCATTATTATTTGTGTTGACCTTTACTGTGACATCGGGAATGGTGGTACTGAAAGGTTCACGACGCGATTCGTGGCCATAATTTAGAATCCCAACTTCCACGCCCGCTGCTAATGGGCTGTTGGGCGCATGGGCCATAAAGAACAAACTCCCGCCGTATCCATTGCGGTCGATATTTTTTTCGAATTCGCCCTGGGGTTTTCCAAGTGTGAAATTGGCGCCGGTGGTGAATTGCTGTGCGTTGAGCAATGATGACGCAAAGAAAAGTGCGAGTATCATAGCGCTTTTTGTGCTGGTTTTCATCTCATCCTCCAAATTATATGAGTTTTTGAATCCTCCCGTGCATTTTAGCCCGGTGGATTTTTTAGGCTTTTCAGATTGTGCATTATTACACATGAAATGAAAATTAAGTTGCCTGTTTTTTTTTATTATCCTGCAAAATTTTATTACAGCACAATGAAAAACAAGAATTGAACCAAAGTTAATGCAGTGCGGATTTGTGATTTTTTCAGCTTATTTTGAAAATATATTGTGTGGCTTTTTTTTATTAAGAACTTGAATACTTTGTTCAAATCGATCTTTCCCTGTAAATAAAATTTACAGGTCATGCATTTTAACTGAATTGTCTAATTTGTCGCTTCCACTATCGTCGCCATCCTGGTATTAGTCCAGGTGTTTTTGGCGAAGGTCCCGAAAAAACGAATGTTTTGAAAGCCTGTTTTTTGAAGCAGTCCCTCCAGTTCATCTCTTTGCAAGGGATAAAGTGCGGTCACATTTTCAATTTTTATGTTGTTGGATTTAACGGTTAGAATTGTTCTGAAATCTATCAGGTTTTGTGAGTTTCGGTGGGCATAAAATCGCTCAAATCGAACATGGTCATTATCGATAAGTGGCAGGCTGTGAATGCCCTGATCCAGTATGCGATTGAAGTTTACGATTTGCAGGAAAATATGGCCGTTGGGTCTGAGAAGAGAATGTGCTTGTTGCAGAAAATCGTTCATTTCATGGAGTGATGCCAGATGTGCGAGCGTGTTCCCAAAACAAACGAGCA
>QQUM01000186.1 GCA_008501545.1 Calditrichota bacterium | reverse complement strand
AAATTTGCCTGGCATGCGTTTATGCGCAGGTTTTTTCTAATAAAAAAAGCAGAATTTAATGAAGAAAGCAAATCATGGCAAAGCACGAAAAACAAAGATCGTGACCAATTGAATGATGATGACTATAAAAACAATCCCAACAAAATTTACCAAAACCTGCTGGCCGGGAAAAATATTCTACGCAGCATGTATCGCGTCAAAGAGAAAAAAAATCTGATTCCAATAGAAATCCCGAAAGCTTATTGTAAGGAGGTACGTCACATGAAAAAGGATCGCATCCAAGCCGTGCTTGATTTAGCCGATCGTGTATGCGAGATCGTTGAAAAACAGGATGCCCGCAAACTGATCTACCCCATTGAGAGCGCCCGCTTTGTCTATCAGTTTCGCACCGCACTTATTCGCCTGCTGAAAAAGAACATTGCCCTGGGCGAGCCGCAACCGCTTTTCACTACCGAAGATTATCTGGAAAAACTGCTTCCCGATGGCGAACCCTGGAGCGATGTGCGCGACCTGATGCTCATCCGCATTTATGAAAAATTGCATCACTATTTGCAAAATGCGGGTGAAAAATTGGATGAAGAAGCCGTGCTTGTGCCAGATGAGAATGACGAGCTCTAACTTTTAACCCAAAAAGGAAAGAATGATGGAAACCATTAAAAAAACAGTGCAAGGATTTATCCTGCTCGATATCGACAACGCTGCATTGAATAATCTGGGCAAAGACGCAACCACGACCCATGAAAACGCGGTCGCTGTAAAAAAACTGGTGAAGGATGGCAAGACCTATCCCTACATTTCCGGGCAAGCATGGCGCTACTGGTGGCGCGAAACGTTGGCGCTGGATTACAACTGGCAGCTCTCCCCTGTCGTACGCGAGAAAAAAGTTGCTTACACAAGTGCCGATCCAATCAAATATCCTGATGATGATTTATTCGGCTACATGCGCGCGCAAAAAGGCACCGATGGCGGAACGCTGACCCGCATTTCTCCATTGAAAAATTCTGCGCTGATCGCTGTTGCTCCCACTCGTCCGGTCAACGAATGGTCGGTGATGGCTCGCATGGAAGGTGATCCTGTGCCTTACGAAAAGCAGGTTTACGGCTGCATCATGAAAGGCATGTTTTCCATCGATCTTGATGAGACCGGAACATATTACACGCAGAATCGCTCCGGATTTCACAACATCAATGGCGATTTGATCAAAAAAGCCCTTGAATCGGGTTCTGAAAAAATCGACGATCCCATTGTTCGGGGGAAAGATGGCCAACCGCTACCCCGCTACCGCTTGCCTTACGATGTTCGCCTGGGGCGTGTGCAGGATGTTTTAAACGCCTTGTTCACCCTTGCCGGGGGTGCAAAACGCACGACAAATTTCGCCGACGTTACGCCGAAGCTGATCGTGCTTGCCCTGCAAAAAGGCGGTAACCATCCGTTTTCGCACCTGGCAGTAGCCGAGGGTGCGGCAGCAACATTCAGCCTGGATGCGTTGCAGGACGTGCTCCAAGATTACAGCGATAACTTTTTAAGCAAAATCTACGTTGGCAGACGCACCGGTTTTATGGATCAATTGCAGAAACCCTTGCAAGAATTTGCACAGGGAAATGAAAATGTAAAAGCAGGTTCCATCGGCGAAACCATTTCTGCGTTTTTAAAAGAAGCATTGAAATCCGGCATTCCGGAATAATCGAGGCCAATCATGCAAGTATTTCGAATAGAAATTTCAAGCTGGACAGCGAGCTTTCGCTATCCGAATATGATAAGCGGATTCCAGCCAACCTTGCGCGTGCCACCGATCTCAACCATTTGTGGTCTTGTCTCCGCTGCTGCAGGTAGACTGGTTACTCCAAAGGAATTTGAATTCGCCTACTCTTTTCGCTATGATTGCACTGCTGTCGATTTGGAAACCATCTATCAATTCGGATTGCAGGGAAAGCCATCTTTGCGAAATGTGACCTCGAATATCATGCGCAGAGAATTTCTGGCAATGAATCGACTCTTGCTTTACCTGAATAACCGTGAACTCGCGATGGCATTTAATAAACCCTATTTCCCTTTGCTTTTAGGGCGCAGTGGCGATTTGGCTACCGTGGATTCAATCAGCCAAATTGAATTGCAGGCCGTGAAGGAATTAAACCTGGCTGGAACCGTTGTGCCGTTCCTTGGCTATCGTGTGGCCTCGCCGATTCAGGCGTTACCAACTCATTTCTCTAATGATTTCCCGCGACGCAATCTCGGTACGCAACCGTTCTACATTCTTGATTGGCAGCATCGTGGAAATTACCCTCTGCACCATAGAGGCTGGCACGACACTGAGCATGAAATCGATTTGTTTTGGTATGATAGGGAGGTGTTGCCCGTGTATGAATGACCAACAATTCAATAGAAATGCTATTTTAGCAAAAAGTCCACCCGGACAACGCTCACTTTTCGATCATTTGCAAGATTGTCTTGGTATTTTCAAGCAGTTAAAAATCGCACTCCCGGCTTTGCCGCGCTGTGCCGGAGATACATTCTTTTGGGACATGCTTTTTCTCGCAGTTTATTTGCACGATTGGGGTAAAGCATGCTCCGGATTTCAGCAGCAACTGCAGCCGGACGGCAAGCGCTGGGGGGAGCGGCATGAGCGATTCAGTGCGGCATTTGTTGCTTTGGCATCATTGGATGAGCGCAAACAACAGCAGGTTGGTCGTGCCATTCTTGGGCATCATAAGACCTTCGATAAGCTGCGAGAACTCCGCATTCGTATAAAAGCCCAGGAAGATGGCATTCTCGATCTCGACTTTATCCGAGCTGAGACGTCATTCGCCCAACAAATCGAAGATATCGATAAAAATTACATTCGTTTTTTAAAAAATCAATTGCCAGATGTGAGTATGCGTTTCCATCCGCAAAATCGTATTCAAACTCAAACGATTCAATTTTCGCAGTTGCAAGATCCACTTGATATCTTGCTCGATTTCTGGTTGAAAAAGGCGCCGGAAAGCCATTCGCAGGTTTTCTGGTTGGAAATGCTGCTTTGTGGAGCCACCAAAATGTGCGACCACCTCGGGTCTGCTCGCATGGAAAACATTCCGGTTTTAACCCAAGACGATTTTCAATTTATGCAACGCATTCAACCATATGTTCATCAAAAAAATTGCTGGCAAACAACCGGCCATGCCTTTCTTACTGCTCCAACAGGTAGTGGTAAAACAGAAGCAGCACTCGGATGGATACAACTCCAATTAGCAAGAGAGCAGGGGCGGGTTTTTTATATTTTGCCATACACAGCTTCCATCAATGCTATGCAGCAACGTCTGGCTCAAATATTAACACCAGAACAATCATTCGAATCATCGGAATTAG
>QQUM01000563.1 GCA_008501545.1 Calditrichota bacterium | reverse complement strand
AAAACAGAGAAATGCCCGCGAAAGTCGTCTATGACTACATCGACATTGTCTTGTCAGGTGAAGCCACGCCGGGAAATGATACATCTACGTTTTATCTTGAACCTACTTCGCGAAATACAGCAATCGTTTATTTTGCACAACAAAAATATGCTTCTGCCCAGCAATCGTTCGAGAATATTGAGAGACGCGCTCTCTTTTCTGATCCTCATCTTGTCTATTTTTTTGGAGAATGTCTGAAACAAAACAGGGAATTTCAGAAAGCAAATGCATTGTATCGACACGCACTTCAAGTGAGCCGCGACGCCAGGTATGTTTATGCGGAGGTCCTTTATCTTTATGGATTCGGTAAATTGCGCTATCGGGAGAAAGAGTTTGACCATGCAATGGCATTATTTAAATCGGCCTCGAAGAAAGCGGGTATGTTTCGAAATTTCGAGTTGAAAATATTGAGTTCAGAGTACATCGGCCATATTTATAAACGCAACACAAAATATCCGGAAGCCTTGATCCATTATGAAGTAGCTGAAAAATATGCCCGGTTACTAAAAAATCCAATGGTGTTGATGCGTTGTCTTCAGGAAAAAGGACACTTGTTATCCCTGATGCAAAGAAATGTCCAGGCACTGAAGACGTATTTGGAGTGTGAGAGGATAGGCGTCGAAAATCCTGGCTATAAAATCGATTTGCTCTCTTTAAAATCAAGATTTTATAAGGAGTTTCATTTACTGAACCTGGCAAAACGAAATCTGAAGCTTGCCAATGAAATCGCGCAGGAACATCGTTTGTTGAAACGGCAGCTCCATGTTCAATCGCTCCTCGGTGAAATGATTTACAAGGAGGGCAGGGGAGAAGATGCCCGATCCGCCTTTCATTCGTACAAGCAAATTCTAACCTCCAAATTGGCGCAATCCTCAGTGCACAATGTGATTGCCCAATCCTACGTTTTCGAAAAAAATTATCAAGCCGCCAGGCGACATTTTAAACGTGCCATAGCGATGGCTGATTCAGCTCAATCAGATTTCTATGTTGCAAGCTACCTGAATGAAAGCGCTGCGAATTTCATAAAGCTTCAAGATTATTCGAACGCTCTAAAAAATATAGCGAGCGTGCTTGCTTCTCCGGTACTGCTCAAGAATCCACAAATTCAGGCGAAAGCATCGATGCTGAAAGGGCACATCAAACGCCAACAAAACGATGTGGTTTCGGCAATAAAAAATTATCGAAAATCTGTAGAGTTGTACGAATCAATTCGGAATCAAACTACGGTGAGTGATTTGCGAATTGGATTTTTTAGCGAAGCACACCAGGCAAGTAAGTTTTTAGCTGGTTGTTACCTTGATAAATACATACGCAGTGCACACAGTTCGGATTTGGACAGCGCACTTTATTTTATCAGTTTGGGGCGAAATCGTGATTTAAAAGAGCGCATTTTTGGGAAAAAAAAGAATTTCAATAAAGACTCAACATGCCATGCAATCGCAGAAGAACTGCAAAAAAAACAACGCAACTGGCGCCATGCATGCACCACATACGCGCCAGTTGCACTTCGCGATTCGCTCTATGAGGTTGTCGAACTGGAGCATTTTGCTTTAATGGAGAACCGGCTTTATTTATTTCAATCAATGGATAGCGTCCTTTCGCGAAACAATGTTTTAAATACACAGAAAATTGAAGGATTGCACCGAAGGCTGCTCCAGCAAAACCAGGGTTGCATAATTTTTCATTTTGTCGACGAACAAATCTATGCTATCGTGTCGAATTTGGAAAGTGTGCGGGTGATTTTACTGCCTATTAAAGTTCCTGTTTTGGTTGAACATGTCTCGCATCTCGTTGCACCTTTCACAACTGTCCCTTCAGACTCAATTCATTTTATTCCTTTTCATGCGAATACAGCCCATCAGCTCTATGAAGAACTGTTTCTGCCTATTGAAAAAAGGATGGCTTTGCCTGAAGATATAACTATCGTCGCGGATGGCGTTTTGAATCAATTGCCGTTTGAAATGCTCCTGTCCAAACCTGCGGGAAAAGAAAGCTATCTCCCAACAGATGTTCCGGATTATGCTGATAAATTCCTGCTCCATCGCTACGCGATTGGTTATTCCCCTTCGGTTTTACCAGGGGAGAAAAAGTCGAAAATTACCGGAAGACATCTCTTGCTCCTTGCAAATCCTGCCCATTCGATCAACGCACCGGAAAAAGTATCGCTACGCAATGGAAAGATTTTTTCACCATTACTCTACGCCACAGCTGAAGCACGGCAAATTGAAAAAAATGCGGATAATGCCACCGTATTAACTGGCGCTCAGGCGACACATGAAAAAATGAAATCGCTCATGGGGAAAAATCAGGTACTGCACTTTGCAACGCATGCATTTTCCGACTCATTATTTGATGCTTTCTCGGGTGTTGTTCTTGCGCCAGAACCAGATTCCGATGATGACGGTATTTTAATGGGGTATGAAATAGAAAGTATGCGTTTCGAAAACTACGATCTCATTTTCCTGAGTGGATGCGATACGGGCAAAGGACGTTTTGTGCCTGGTGAAGGCACACTGGGACTGCCTCGGTCGTTTCTCGGAGCAGGTGCCCGTTCAATCATTATGACACAGTGGCCAATTGATGACAAGTTTACTTCGCAACTGGCCCCCGGTTTTTATAAAAACTATCTGCGAAACCAGGCTTCGAAATTACGCGCGTTGTCGTTTGCAAAACGAGAATTGCTGCAAAACAGTTCTGCATCTCATTCCGGAATCTATAACCAGCATCCATTTTATTGGGCGCCATTTATGCTTTATGGTGATCCAGGGGAGAATAATCAACCGTTTTATTGAAGCATACCCTTTCTTGTTTTTGCTTTGCTTCTCACTTTCGTCCTTTTCCTCCATTTTTTCTATCGCACCAGAAAATAAAATTCCGGGTAGTAATGACCTATTCAGATTAAACTTTTCGCTTTGTTTAAAATTATGTATTTTAGACGTCTGGATAAGTAATTGTATAACTGGTCTCGTAAGTTTTGCAATAGAAGGTATTTTATGAAGATACGTGGATATTTTTTATGTTTAATTTCCGTGTTGGTGTTGTTTTTTGCGTCGTGTACAAACGAGAATAATCCAAATCTCGCTACATTTACGGGAGGCGTCGTTAAACAGGATGCCTGCCTCGAAACATTTCTTGAAGGTGTACGCGGCAATCCAAATTATGAGCCGACTGAGGTTTTGTTTAAAAAGATTATCAGTGACCACGCGATGAAATCTATTGGCGTGCAAGCCGCCCTTGATACGAAAATCCAGGAAACGGATGCATATGCCATAGCGATACAACGGGATATTGATACGATCCTGCTGAACAAGT
>QQUM01000797.1 GCA_008501545.1 Calditrichota bacterium | reverse complement strand
TGCCTGTTTTTCAGCTATCCGGCTGGCGAGGGTAATCGCTGTTCTGTCTGTTATGACTTCAAAAACACCAACAACTTCACCATCAAGATCTTTTAACGGCACAGCATGATAATCGATGAACATATCCAGACCGTTTGGATGTGCATCGGTATTGCCTTTTTCAAGCTCACCGCTTTTCATCGCACAAACGGAGGCACATCGTTCTGTATTGCAATCCGATGTCTTGAAGTGATCAAAGCAATGTTGACCAGTAATTTCATTATTGGTTTTATCGAGTAGCGACCTGGCCGCCTCATTTGCAAATTGGATTTTTCGATCTTTATCGATTGTAAAAATAGGATTTGGCATCCGGTTTATATATTCCCGAAAACTCGTTGCCAACGCATTGATCCCACCGATCAAATCAAACCATGCACCATGCAGCGTACCACAATCGGCTTGCGCATTTAAACGACCATGCATCGAATCATCAACCAGGTTTTTTACGTTTTCCATGAGATAATTTATCGTAGCAATACTCTCGTTGAGATTTGCTTTCAAAACATTAAACTCACCAGCAAAATTCTTCGTGATCGGCTCGGGTATGTCACCACGCGCTATTTTTTCTACGTATGAGGCAGCATAATTTAAAGGTTGCACAATGGCATCAATGGTGCTGTTCATGCCTTTGACGATTGCAGCGAAATCCCCGGAATGGGCCGTTTCGTCGGCACGGATTCCCAGCTCACCATGTGCTGCAGCAGTGGTCAGTTTATCCACATCTGCAGCCATACTTTGAATACTGGATTTCATTTTAACCATTGCTTTGCCAAGCTTGTCTTTCTCAGATGCAGCCTCCACTTGCATATCCAGATTACCAAGCGCAATCTGATTTGCAACATCAGCTTTATCAGACAGGGTCTTAATCGTAAAGCGAAACGCATCAGCCAGTGCACCAATCTCATCCTTGCGTCGAATTTTTATTTCATGTTCCAGATCACCTTTGGCAATACCCTGAGCCACTTCAGTGATCCTTTGAATAGGATGAGCAATTTTTTGCGAGACAAAAAATGCGGCAATTGCAATGAGGATGACAAAAACACCAACCACCAGTACGGCCATTTGGCGCATCTCAAGTATGGGTATATTGACTTCCGCCAGACTAATTTCACCAATTACTGCCCAGACAACATCACTATTCAAATTGAATGGACTATATACAGACAACACCGCTTGACCTTTGTAATCCGTTATTATTTCACTTCTACTCTCTCCCACCAGTGCAGCCTGAGTCGCTTTCGTATCAACACCATTTTCCTCAACAGTTCCCTGAAAGGAGGCCTCGACCGCATAATCCGCAGGATTAAGATATGAGTCAGAACGCATGAGATTGTCCTGGCCAACCAGATAAACCTCGCCCGTCGTTCCCATTCCGCTTCGTTCCTGCATAATGAGATTGATATCGGAATTTAAAATTTGTAAACCAATTGACCCGACAAAATGGCCTTGATCAAAGACTGGTGCAACAATGAACATCGCGGGCATGTCCGCTGAGGGCGCGTACGGTTGCAAATCACTAATAACCAATTCCCGTCTCTCCTGCATTTTCTGCCAGGTTGTGGCTAAAATATGATTTTCATCCTGGAGATCGGAGCCAAAATCATCTTCCTGACTGATGGAAAACAAAACACGTCCGGTATTTGGAGCAAATAAATACACGTCGTAATAGTCACGCGTAGAAATAAAATCACTAAAAAAGTTTACCCAATTATCATGCAATTTTGTATAAGCCGCATCCTGAAAAAAACGGGTTCCGGACAAGCCTTGTTCAGTAGCATTCTCACAGACATTATCAAATTCTCTGATTAAGTCAGCAATAAATGGCAGGCGTGAAAATACCACCGCATCACTTTTAACTTTTTCAAACAACGCGTGCAACTGCACAACCTTCTGTTGTTGAGCGGTTTCCAATTGTTTAAAAGCATCGGTTTTCAACGCATGATCAATACGATCATAACTCAGATAGGCGACAAAAAATAACGGCACTAACGCGGTACCCAGAAAGGATGTTATCAGCTTGGGTTTAATTTTGAAAAAATTCATTGAAACGGCTCCGTAAATGAAGAATATCCCTTTGCACAGTAACTCATTTAAATATGGACTGAAATCTCAAAAATGATGAGAATTGAAGCAATAAATTAACCTTGGTTAAGAAATTATTTTCAAACGAAACTTATTATCTTGACTTGAGTATACGATTTTCATATTATTAGCCAATATTCGTAAATTTATATAGCTTCAGTTCACAGTAAACTTATAATTTGATATGAGCAAAAAGCAGAAACTTGTCACAACCGCAAAAAAACTTTTTTGGCAGCATGGTGTAAGGCGTGTAACCATTGAAGAAATTTGCAATGAAGCCGGGGTCAGCAAAATGACCTTTTACAAGCACTTTAAAAACAAAGTTGAACTCGCATTGTTTATCATGCAAAAGTTTAATGAAGAAGGCATGCAGCGCTATCACAATGTGATGAACAGCAATCGCCCTTTCGATGAAAAGATCAGGGAGATAATCTTACTGAAGCTGGAGCAAACCGAAGAACTGAGTCAGCCAATGTTCAAAGATATTCACCAAAACAGGGTCCCGGAACTGAAAACATATTTCGACCAGATAGCGAAGAAAAACATAGAAACCATTTTACAAGATTTTGCCCTGGCGCAAAAAAACGGAGACGTTCGCCCCGATGTCAATTTACAATTTCTCTTCTATATGCTCAACCAGATGCTAAGCATGGCACGGGACGAAAAACTGCAGGCGCTGTACAAAAAACCGCAAACCCTGGTTATAGAACTGACGACTTTCTTTTTTTATGGAATTTTGCCGAGACAAGGCGAGAAATGAAAAAATATATCCTGATTCTGCTGTTAGTCTGTTCACAACTCCCTGCCCAAACGGTGTTTTCGGAGAAAGGGCAGGCATCCAGCTGGGCGACAGCCAATAACGATGCCAAAACAAACCTGGGAATACGATTCATCCCAACACTCAACATCGGTCATTCTCTTTCCGATTCCTGGATGCTCGATTCAGAATTGGCGTTCAATGGATTTCTAACAAAAACATGGACGAGCAATGGCAATCAGCCTACTCAGGATGAGCTAAAAACCTACCGTGCGTGGGTCCGTTTGAGCACGTCGCAATTTGAGCTACGCGTTGGATTACAAAAGCTCAACTTCGGCCCGGCCATGCTCATGCGCCCCCTCATGTGGTTCGACCAAATCGATCCGCGCGATCCGCTGCAGTTGACAGATGGCGTTTACGCCATTTTAGCCCGTTATTATTTTCTCAACAACAGTAACGTGTGGTTATGGGCACTGAAAGGAAAT
>QQUM01000400.1 GCA_008501545.1 Calditrichota bacterium | reverse complement strand
AAGTAAAAAAACGAATTTTGATATTGGACGACCAACGCCAATTTCTGGCGGATATGGCCACGTTTCTATCTGATCGATATGAAATTTTACTCGCTGACAATTCAACTGGAGCGTTGGATCTCTTCCGAACGCAGGCGCCGGATGTTGTAATTTTGGATCTGAAACTAAACGAAAATATTGATGGATTAGACGTACTTCGTCTCTTGAAACGAGAGGATCCGGATATTCCAGTTATCATAGTAACCGAGTTTCCAACAATCGAAACTGCCATTGAAGCAATCAAACTCGGCGCTTTTGCCTATCAGGAAAAAACGCCACACATCAAGGAACTGATCGCAATTATCGAACAACAGATTGACTTTATCCCATTCAGGCGTATTTTGCGCGAGGAAGAAACAGAAAAATATCCGATGATGCGCGGAAAAAGTCCGGCTACTCAGGAAGTGATTCACAAAATTAATCAACTATCACAAATTGACGTACCGGTACTTATACAGGGGGAAAGTGGTACTGGCAAAGCGCTGGCAGCACACATGCTACATAAAAAAAGCGCACGTGCGGCACATGCCTTTTTTGTACTCAATTGCAGTACTCTTGCGCCGCAACTGTTCGAAAGCGAATTCTTTGGCCATGAGCAGGGTGCATTTACAGGAGCGATCAAGCGCAAACGAGGAAAATATGAGCTTGCGAATAACGGCACCCTCCTGCTTGATGAAATTGCCGACTTGCCGCTGCCTTGCCAGGCCAAGCTTTTGGATACCATCGAGTACGGTCGATTTCAGCGTTTAGGCGGTGAAGAGGTGTTGCATGCTGATGTGCGCATCCTCGCAGCGACCAACAGAAACATGAAAGAGATGATCGAAAAAAATATATTCCGTGAAGATTTATACTACCGGCTGAATGTGATTAAATTGGAAATTCCCCCATTGCGCGAGCGAAAACAAGACATCCTTCCACTTGCCAGACACTACCTGGAAAAGGCCGCTTTGGAACTGCGCATTCCCATTCCACAAATTGAACCAGAAATTGCCAAGTTTTGGCAGAATTATGCATGGCCGGGCAATGTGCGAGAACTGAAAAACCGCATGATGCAGGTTGCTTTTGAGTTTCAGAGACGTCCAATAGAGCTGCAAGGCTGGGCGCTGTCCGACTCATCAGGCAGCGATATGCAGGAAATTATAGGTTTTTTTAAGCTTCCCTATGCTGAAGCAAAGCAAAAAGTCGTCGAATGGTTCAAGCGAAAATATATCCTGCAAGCATTGAAAAACAACAATAGCAACATCAGCAAAACTGCGGATGCCACGCAAATGAACCGGGCAACGATTCACCGCACGCTAACGAAATCGGGGAAGAAAAGGGAGTAGCAATGCAAAAGCAATTTCTGCAATAGCGATAATATCTACGATTGTTTTTTCTCATCTCATCTTGTTTATTTCTGAATCCCACTAAAAATCAATTATATGTGTTGCATTGACGCAACAGTTACTCAAGTTGTTTAAAAATATAAAACTAGCCCATTAACATTGAATACTAACTGTTACATTTCTTTAAAACCCTCCATTTTTCATAATTCCATCAATCCAATAAAAACAATAATCTAACTTAACTTTAATTACGGCATACATCTTGACTATACACGGCGCAAAAAGCAAGAGGGGTTGCGTGTGAAAGATCAGGATAATCTCTACAAATTTTTCAAACACCAGTCTGGGAGCCGCGTCTTTGTGAATGGGGATAGTCGTCAACCTTATTTTATCACCCAAGTCCAAGCCGACTTCTTAACACTGGATGCTTCCGAAAGCGAGCTCGAAAAATCAAATCAGCTCTATATTCCATTTCAAAGCATAGTTTCCATCCAACGCCTCAACAATGTAGATGGGCTGGTTTTTTATTTGGTGAAGTGAGAGCTAAGCTTGCCGAAGTCAATTCGTTTAATAGGGGAAGCAACAAAACAATCTGTAGATGGAGGGTAGAATGTATCGAGGACTTATTCATCCCGTATTTGTTATCCCCTTGTTTATTTTAATTGCAAGTATCCCATTATTCTCCCAGAGCCTGCCAGATTTTTCTGAAGATTTTTCAACCGATCCAAATCATAATGGGAAGTGGACAGTTTATCGATACAATGGCAGCATTTATTATGAAGGGGATTGGAATCCAGCAGATAGCAGTTTTTTTCTAACACGTGCCAGCGGTAACAAAGCATGCGCGGCATTTATTGACTATCAATTAGCGAAGGAAAAGTGGATTGCATCTTTTGATTTTAAAATTGGTGGTGGCACCGGCGCAGATGGTCTGAGTTTTAATTTCTACAAGGACCAGTCAAAATATGGCACACCCGCAGCGGGAGGAGCATTGGGGTTTATGGTTGGCAAAAACCAATCCGTCCCCGGGTATGGGATTGCGTTCATCCAATATCAAACACAGCAGATTGCACTTATTCAAAACACGGTTTTCACAAAACTAAAGACCGTCAATAAAACTATTCGTACAAATTCATTCCATCATGTAAAAATTCAATATGATAATGGATTTATTCAAGTCTATATGGATGAGGTATTGGCTCTAAGTTATACCATAAGCAATCCGGATTATCGCTACAGCGGAGTTGGATTTTCAGCTGCAACCGGTTTAGCAAGGGACAACCATATAATTAAAAATTTTAAATTATTTACAGGCGATTTGCGAATAGAAACAGGTAATGAATCAACCGCATGGAAAGGAGGCAGCAATAAGGAAATTCAATGGAACGTCGGCCAAACTTTGACAGATATAGATCATTTTGATTTATCGTGGTCTGAGGATAATGGACAAAGCTGGTCATCGATCGCTCAAAATATTCAGGCGAGTGAACGCAGTTATACCTGGTCTGTTCCGGATGGCAATTTAAATTCTGTCCGATTACAAATCCTAGCTAAAAATGCAAATAACGACACACTTGAAACAGACATAAATAATGCATCTATAACCATTGATAGTCAGCCACCCGGCGAATTCAGTTTGAGATCACCAACAAACGGTAGCTGGACCAATGCCCGGCCCGGCTTTTATTGGTATTCCAGTTCGGATAATTACAATTTATCTCACTATCGGCTTGATATTGACGGTGTTGTTTTTCGAGACAGCATAAACAGCACGTCATACTTTGTTCCTTCAGATACTTCAATTACAGCAGGACCGCACTACTGGAATGTGACAGCGGTTGACCATGTAGGGAATACGACAAAATCGCGTGAGACATGGTCGTTCGAAGTAGACGCTGAAGCGCCTCAACCATTTACAATTTCAGAACCATCTCATGATAAGTGGCACACTGGTGAAGCACTCGAATTCAAGTGGCAGCCGTCTGCGGATACGGAGTCTGGCCTGGA
>QQUM01000171.1 GCA_008501545.1 Calditrichota bacterium | reverse complement strand
GAAATGCCGGTTGGGATTGTCCGTGTGGTTCGCGGTAACTATGAATTTCTGGGAAAAAACTTCAGTATTGAGACAGGTGAATTCACCCTTGATGGCGGTGATGAAATAAATCCTTTGGTCGATCTGGAGGCTGTTTATTCTATTCGTGATGCAGACCGTAACAAAATACGCATACTTGTTTCGGGGCGTGCTTTGGATCCGGAGATAAAATTTTATTTAAATAATGAAGAGATCGAGGAAACCAACGCGGTCAGTTACATCGTCTTTGGCCGCAATCTGGAACAGGTTTCCAGCGGCGAACGCCAGGACTTGCAAAGCGGGCAACTCCTCACACAACTCGCCGCCGCACAACTGACGAAAACACTGGGTAAAAAACTCTCCCTCGATGTCATCGAGTTCCAGGGTCGAACCGAAAGCGATGCAGCCTCTTCAATTACAGTTGGCCGGTACATCAGCGATCATATTTTCATCAGCATTCAACAGTTGATTGGCGGTGATAACTGGGAAACGATGGAAAGCCTGCGCGCCACACTTGAACTTGAGTTGCGTGATAATATCTTCATGCAATTTACCAAAGGGGATGAGAAAACCACCGGTTTCGATTTGATCTGGAAATACCAGAAATGAAATCTTCTTGACAATACTTTTTTTTATATGTACCATTTCTTCGGTCCACAGCACGTGTGGATGAGGAATTCTGTTATGTTATGCAGAATTTTTAAATTTAATTAACCGTTTAATTCATCCCAAAATGAAGGGAGGGGGTCGTAATGGCACGAGGTGTAAATAAAGTAATCTTAATCGGTAATCTGGGTAAAGATCCCGAATTGCGTTACACACAATCGGGGCAGGCTGTCGCATCCTTTAGCCTGGCAACAAACGAATCCTGGAAAGGCAAAGATGGTTCGCAGCAGGAAAAAACTGAGTGGCATAATATTGTGTTGTGGGCACGTCAGGCCGAATTGGCAAATGAATATTTAAAAAAAGGCAGTATGGTTTATATTGAAGGCAGACTGCAGACGCGAAACTGGGACGACAAGGATGGTGTGAAACACTACATTACGGAGATCGTCGGGCAAAATATGCAGTTTCTTGACAGCAGAGGCCAGGAAGGCGGCACCGGGAACAGGTCTTTTCCGCCGCCACCTCCCGAGCCATCAGAGGGTGATTTGCCAGACGCTGCAGATGAGAATGACCTTCCATTTTAATTAAAGTAAAAAATCCGGATGAAAATCCGGATTTTTTTTGCGTGTGCCTTTTGTGGAAATCCCGAGTTTTAATTTGGACATACAGGCAAGATTTTTTATATTGACCGCGCTAAAATTTCTGCTCAACTTACAGTCGTGCCGCATGCCGTGCTTAGCTTCTCTAATAAATGGGCAGAAATTATGCTGGAAAAGATATTGGAAATTGTCAGCTTGGCACTGCATTCTTCATCGGATTTAAACAACCATATTGGACCGTTTTTCATGTCTTCTAAAAAAGATAAAATTCGAACAGTTCCTTTCGACCAGCTTCCAACCCAACTCCAAACTTGTGCTGAAAAAGCAATCGATGCGAAAAAAAATGCGTTGCCATTGTATTCGCGATTTCACGTTGGCGCCGCATTGCAAACTGCGGATGGCAAAATATACACGGGCGGAAATATTGAATGCAGCAGCTATGGTCTGACTATTTGTGCAGAACGCGTCGCTATGTTCAAGGCATTGTCGGAAGGTGAACGAAAATTTGTGCATATTTTTATCGCAACAGACACGGATGAATTTTGCCCGCCTTGCGGAGCCTGTCGACAGGTTCTATGGGACTTCGCCTCTGAACTGACAATTTATTTCATAAACAAAAAAGGCGAGATTAAAAAAGAAAAACTGTCTGAATTGCTGCCCAATGCCTTTGGCGCTGAACTATTATAGGTGAAACAAATACGATGTCACGAAATGGAATACTAATTGGTATGGCCGGTGGGACAGGTTCCGGCAAGTCGCTGGTCTCCAAGCGGATTATTGAGAATTTGGGATCGAACGATGTTGCTGTCATTGAACAGGATGCCTATTATAAAGACCTTGCTTATCTTTCAGTGGAAGAACGTGCACGCTATAATTTTGACCACCCTGATTCCATCGATCACCAAATGTTACTGCATCAGGTTCAGGAGCTTTTGGCAGGCCGTGCCGTAGAGCAACCCATCTATGATTTTACAAACCACACACACAAAGAAGAAACCGTACGTGTGGGGCCCCACCATGTGGTCATCCTTGAGGGGATTCTCATTCTATACTACCCCAAAATTCGCGAATTGATGGACATCAAAGTGTTTGTCGACACGGATGCCGATATCCGGCTACTTCGCCGCCTGAAACGCGATGTGAAAGAACGTGGCCGTTCCGTAGATTCCGTACTCAAGCAATATGAAACCAGCGTGCGCCCCATGCACCAGCAATTTGTTGAACCGACAAAACGCTATGCTGATATCATTATTCCACAAGGCGGACACAACACAGTAGCGATCAATCTTTTTCAGACAAAAATAGAATCCTTGTTGCGCGAAAAACATTTAAATGAACAGAGTAAATAAATCTAATTTCAGGGAGCAAGAATGCTGCATGTAATCGACAAAGAATACGGCTGGATTGAGGTTATCTGTGGAAGCATGTTTTCAGGGAAGTCAGAAGAGTTGATTCGCCGTCTGCGAAGAGCGCAAATCGCACAGCAACAGGTTGCGATATTTAAACCGGCAATCGATGACCGCTATTCTTCCAGTCATATTGTATCGCACAGTGAGCAACGCATTCCTTCTATTGCAGTACAAACGGCGCAGGAAATTATCGAAAAATCCGGTGATGCACATGTCGTTGGTATCGATGAAGTGCAGTTTTTTGGACCTGAAGTTATCGATGTTTGCGAAAAGTTGGCGGATGCGGGCAAACGTGTCATCTGTGCCGGGCTCGACCAGGACTATCGTGCACAACCCTTCGGGTCCGTGCCGCAACTCCTGGCGATTGCAGAATCTATTACAAAAACTTTGGCTATTTGTATGTGCTGTGGTGCACCGGCAAACCGCACACAGCGCCTTTCAAAGGACAGCGACCAGGTCGTAGTCGGTGCAAAAGAAATATATGAGGCTCGCTGCCGTAAATGTTATACACCCCCGGCAGGGTAATTCCAGCAGGCAAAAAGATGTATTAAAACTGCCCTACATGAAAACAGGACTCTTAGTAGCTTTACCAGTTTCTATAAAATGCGTTACAGAAACTGTCTTATACCACCTAAACTGAGTACGTTTAAAAGGAGCAATAATGGATATTACTATGTCTATTCTTTTTGGAATATTTGGCTTAATAACGCTCTTGGGAATTGCCTTTTTATTTTCTATTAA
>QQUM01000142.1 GCA_008501545.1 Calditrichota bacterium | reverse complement strand
CCAGTTCGGCTTGAAAATCGTCACTATCGCGGCTATTAAACCGCCGAAAAGGCCGAGCATTAACAGGCCGGAACCACCGTTTCCAGCGAAATATTGGTTCCAGGTGAAACTTGCAGCAAAAAAGGTTAAGAATAACAAAATGATCGTTTTGTTCATCGTGCCCTGAATGGTCATTACGGCACTTTCGTCCATAACCTGGGCACGCGCTCCAAAACGCTGTGAATTAAATAGTGGATTTGAACCTCTCATTCTTTTTCTCCTTATCTTATTTTTTTTTGATTTTTTTTTCGTGTCCAAATGAGTCGGGATTTGAATTTAATTTAAGACATTTTTATGCAGCTGAAAGTTTTAAAAACTGCCGGCATATGCATAAATTTTTCTTTTATTTATATCAAATTATCGGATGTAATCCCTAACAATAAACTATTTTGAAATATTGCAGGAAGTGAAACTGATATACTGTGCGGCCAATCCAAAAGAGTTCTGCACTTGCGATTTAAAGTGTGTTTGTGATGAATTATTACTTGTTAATCAAATAAAAACAGTAGCATTTCTATGGGATTATTTCGGTTTTGGAATGAAACATAAACCTTAATTGTATATAAAATCAAGTCATTTCTCATACTTCATTTTCGAGAGGCCCATGAAAAACGACAAATTACAAAATGAAAAGCAAGGCATCTGTGGCATCTGTCCTTATGGTTGCTGGATCACAGCAACATATGATGACGATGGGAATATTTCCAAAGTACGCGCTGATGAGACTTCTCCCTATGGAAATATTTGCCAGCTCGGGGTGCACAGCGCAGATATCATTTATTCGAAGGATCGTTTGAAATACCCCATGAAACGCGTTGGCAGGAAAGGAACGTATGATTTAAAACGCATCACATGGGATGAAGCCTACCAGCATATCGCTGAAAATTTCAATAAAATCAAGGAGGAATCCGGCGCAAAAGCGACAGGTATTTATACCGGCCGGGGCAGTTTTGATTTCTCAATGAACGATGTCTTTCAGCCTCGCGGTGTCATACGCCAATCGACGGCGAGCAGCTTGCTTTTTCCTTTTGGTTCGCCAAATACCTTTGGTGTTGGTTCGTTGTGTTATGTGTCATTTGGCATGATTGCACCGCACACCACCCTTGGCGCGATGTGGCTCGATATGCACACAGATATCGAAAATGCGGATCTTGTTATCGTCTGGGGGGCAAATCCGGCCACAGACTCACCCCCGACCAACCTGACACGCATTATAAAAGCACACCAGCGCGGTGCGAAAGTTGTTGTTATTGATCCCCGACGTACGGCAACGGCCAAGCAAAGCAATGCCCAATGGATTCCCATACGACCCGGCACCGATGGCGCACTGGCGCTGGGACTGTGCAATATTCTCATACAAGAAGAACTTTTTGACGATAAATTCGTGCGTGACTGGACCATCGAATTTGAGGAGTTTTCCCAGTATGTACAGCATTTTACGCCGGAACTCGTCGAAGTGACCTGCGGAATTCCAGCGGAGACCGTCACATCCCTTGCTCGTGACATCGCGCGTGCAAACGGCGTGGCGCAGGTCATGTACACCGGTCTCGAATACAGCTCGAGCGGCGTTCAGGCGATTCGTGCCACGCTTGTGCTCTGGGCGCTTGCCGGCCAACTCGATGTGCCCGGTGGCCTTAATTTTAACATGCCCAGCCTGGATTTCCCGGTAAACCGCGCTGGGAACATCGCCAATCCGGATGTCAACAATGCCATTGGCCGTGACCTCTTTCCACTCTACACAAAATACCGCGATGAATCCCATCCGCAAGCGCTGCCAGAAGCTGTGCTCAACGGCAATCCATATCACATTCGTGGATTGATCGTGCTGGGGGCGTCCATAATCACATCATGGCCGAATCCTGACCTGTGGCGGCGCACGCTGAACGGTCTGGATTTTCTTGTTTGCATCGATCGTCAACTCACTGCTGATTGTGCCTATGCTGATATCGTGCTGCCGGCAACGACCATGTATGAGATCGAAACGTACATGACGTACAATTCCGTTTTCAAAATTCGTGAACGCATGATCGAACCAGTCGGTGAAGCACGCAGTGATTATTTTATTCAGGCACAGATTGCCGAATGCCTTGGTTACGGTCATATGTTCCCGCAGACAGAAACGAAACTTTTTGAAAATGCACTCAAAGGCACGGGATACACGCTTGAGGATGTGCGTAATTCCGGTGGCAGTGTACGTTTACCAGGCAAGATGGTGGAATATAAAAAATGGGAAAAAGGATTGCTGCGTGCGGATGGAAAGCCAGGTTTCGATACACCGAGTGGCAAACTGGAAATCGCATCAAGTATTCTGGAAGAGTACGGGTACGATGCGCTGCCAATTTATATCGAACCGGAGGAAGGCCCTCTGACAACCTCAGGAATCGCGATGGAATTTCCACTCATTTTTAATTCCGGTGCCCGGGTGAAAACGGATTTTCGCTCACAGCATCATGGTGTGCCCTCGCTTTACAAACGTCGCCCCGATCCGACGGTGATGCTGAACAGCGAAGATGCCCGCGAGCGCGACATCAAAAACGGCGATTGGGTGCGGCTTTCTTCACCGCGTGGCGCTGTCAAAATGCGCGCATTTGTTACGGATGATATCGTTGCCGGAAGTGTCGAAGCCAACATGGGTGGCGGTGGGCCGGTCGGACCGAAATCCTGGCAGGAATGCAATATAAACGAGCTTACCGACCTGGGGCAATACGATGCCATCTCCGGATTTCCGGTTTATAAATCGCTTCTTTGTCAGGTGCAAAAAATTGCGGCAGATGAGAATGGCGCCGTTATCGATTCGGGTGAGTATGCCGGCAAAGTTTCCACAAACGGTAAGAGTGAAAATGGCCACATCATTTATCTGGATAACAATGCCACAACCTCGCTCGCACCGGAAGTTATAGATGAGATGCAACGGGTGATGACACAATACGGCAATCCCTCCAGCATTTACAAGCTCGGACAGGAATCCCGCACGACAATCGAAAATGCCCGCCGGAAAATCGCCCAGCTTATAAATGCAACAGCGAGACGCATCGTTTTTCAGAGCTGCGGATCCGAGGCGAACAACCATGCAATAAAAGGTGTGGCATTTGCCGGTGCAAAAATTGGAAAAAATCATATCATCACCTCTGTCGTGGAGCATCCGTCCGTGCGAAATACATGCAAATGGCTGCAAGAAAATGGATTTGATGTGACTTTTTTGCCGGTGGATGAATGCGGTCGTGTACAACCTGATGACTTTCGATGGGCAATCACTGATCGAACGTGTCTCGTAAGTATTATGCTGGCCAATAATGAAACGGGCACCATTCAACCTGTTGAAGAACTGGTGGCCATAG
>QQUM01000621.1 GCA_008501545.1 Calditrichota bacterium | reverse complement strand
ACAGCCTGGAAATTGATCACGGAGGAGTCTCCTTCATCACGACCCCATGCTTGATTTAATTTGAGGCGCCAATCTGGGCTGCCGGCGCTGTATTTTTGTTGTAAAAAGGTGCGGTAGCGTTTATCGATCACTTCGCGGCCTTGCCCCGGTTCCCATGGGATATATTCTGTCGTCACACCCGGTCCACTGCTGGCTTCAGTTTGCCCGAATACCACACCAGGCGCACTGCGGAACAGGAAATTCTCCACGATACGGAAATTGGTTTGGTTGAAACCGAAATCATGGCATTGCCCGCTATCCTGACAAGCAATGTCTTCGGGATTGAGCAGCAAGTGTTCTTCCGGACCATCGTCAAGTGCGAGAATAAGGGCATTGAGCAAACCCAGTTTCGTGCCACGCTGGTTGAAAAGCGTGATAGCATTGCGGATAAACAGTCGTTTGCGTTTCTCTTCCCAATGGTGTTCGAAGGCGATGCCGAACCAGCCACCCAGCCAATCGAGATAATCCGCCGCTATTGTGCTGCTGTCGAACAGCAATTGCGCGTTGGCTATGGCGCCTTCCCACATCGTAAAAAAGCCTTCGCTATTGCTGAGGAAACGGTCGAGAAAACTGGCGGAATGGCTATCGTGACGATACACTGCGGGTAAATATTCCTGCAGGTATGAGAAGCGTGGATAATAGCAACGCACTTGTTCCAATTGTGGCGTGCGCCGGCCATTGCCTTCGAGAATGACTCTGATTTGCAAAAATTGCCCTTTTGCCGCCTGAAAAAGCAATTCCCATGTACCTGATCCAGTGTGTTTGTTGGGGGTGCTTTTTTGAAAAGGAAATTCATTGCCGGTGTGGCGCAAATAGAGATCCGGTTCTTTATGCCATGGCAGGTAATCCAGCTGTTGCTCGACATTCGCAGCCCGTGTTTCGATGCGCACCGAAGTTTCCGCAGGAATGCACCCTTCGAGCAACAACCGATGCCATGTGCAGTCGAAAATATGACTGTTCATCGGTTCTAGTGTGATTTCAGCCTTGCGTTCGAATCGAGGTCGATATTGCGATTTCAAATTACGCCAGTTGTCGCCGCTGTCATAATAAACGACGCCAAGAACGGTTATCAGTGCTTTTCCGCTATAAAGCTGTATTGGATGATAGCGGTCTTCCTGCAATCGCAATTCCCAACTCGTGGGGTCGGATGTCAGTGTGAAAGCAAATGCCTGATTGCCGCCGGAATCGACGACAAAAACGCGACCTGCACCAGGAGTATCCGCATCAGAATCCGGTAAAAAAGTAAAAACATGCGCACGAATATTAAAAGGATCATCGAGTTTAAAGGGATCGCCTTTTTGTTTGTCTTTGTAATAATAATAAATAAATGATCCACTTGCTGAAGACTCGAGTACCAGCCATGCATCCGTGGTGATATGGCACAGCGCAATCGCATTTATGGCCGGTGTTTGCGCTGCATTGCGGTACATCGCCACACCCTGTGCGGACGCACTTACATCAAATTCACGCTTTGCGCCGGTGACAGGCTGAAAATCATCGCGAACACTGGTGTTGCTCCGCGGTTCCGGATCTCGTAACCGGAACTGTGCATCAAAAAACCAAACATACGCCACTGTGAAAGGCTCTCCCGGCATGGCGCGTGAAAGCACGGTGAAACCGCCATCCGGCGCTGCTGCTATGTCAAACGGGATGAATGGTTCTGGGCGCTGCCAGGACATATGAATGGGCGCACCGTTGGCATATAAATCAAAAATCAGGAGACCCGGTTCTGAAATGATGCCAGCTATGAGAAAATGCTCGGTTGTAATTGCCAGACTGCCGAGCTGCCAATCCGGCTCGGTAAGCGGCGGTTGTGGAGTAAAATCTCCAGGATCACATGGACGTGGTTTGGCCATGGACGGCTGCCAAAATTTGCGCACCTTGCTGTTCGCCTGACCGATCTGGTGAGTAAAAATCGTTTTCCGGTCTTCACCGACCCAGTACACCATACCGAACTGATCCGCTGCCGCGCCACGGCGCTGATTGAGTTCAATGGCTGTCTCGCCAGGAATGGGCGGAAAAATGAACGGTTCGTCGTGCAGGCATAGTGCCTTTTTTCCGGCTTTCCAGATGAATTTTTCACCATCAAAATCATCCACGCCGGAGTAACGCAACCAGTCTGCCTCACCTTTTATCAGGTGATATTTTGTGTTATTGACATCGATCATGTTAACACGTTTCCGGTATGAGTGGAATTGGATTTATCGTTGTGAGCGTGGTGCCGCTTTCATCATCCCCGGTGTCTGTATAACCAGTGCCCGGTAAATCAGCGTCGCCAAGACGCACACCGATGTGGGCAATACGTGGCAAATACAAGCCGGAGAATGCGATGGATTCCATCGTCGCACCAACGCTATCAGAAATATAAGCTTGATTGACGAATGCGACTCCCTTGACTCGTGTCACTTCCGCCAGCAATTCTGCAGCAACCAATGCACGGTCGCGTGGCCAGCCTGTGCCTTCGCGGCCACCTTCTAATGGGGACAGGAATTTTTTTATTTGCGCAATCACTGTCTCGCGCACGGGTGCAAATTGTTCACCCGGCACCACTTCCAGGCCAATGGTGATGAAAATGTCTTTGTATTTGGGACCGCGCACATACACTTCAGTAGTAACAAGCCGCCGTGGATCGAGATAATCGCATACATTCGTGAGAAATTCCTGATCCGGTTGTGGCGCTTCCGGGTGCAATGGATCGTTTTGCGGGATGACCATCAAGGTGACCACACCGGCGGAGAGCACTTTGGGGAGTTCGGGATTGAAAAGTGGCAGCACATCCACACGCCCCATTTCAACACCGGGTGTACGTTCGGCAATATCTTTAAAATCGGGGGCCGTCACGAGTCTGTTGCGGTGTTTAAGAAAAGAGGGAATGCGGCGTTCGGCATCGGCGACTGACTCGCTGTCTGCACCACCACTTGCTTTAATTGGATTGCGCACTTTCACACCCGGTGGCAGTGCCGCACCTTTGTTGATCACATCGATGGCGACATTGCCGCTGTTACCGCCGCCATAACTGTATCGCGCTTGAATTTTGGCACCCAGTGGTGGACGCGCACCCCAACGGCCATCGCCGAATTTAACTTGTCCACTGGCGCGATCCAACGTATACACGCGAGAGGTTGCCTGGCTATCCTGGCTTTTGACCTTTGCCATTTCCTCAACTTCTTCCATGGCTGTATACAAATCGTCCACCCGGGTCCAAATGACGCCATTAATCGAGAGTTGTGTTTTTTCCGGTGGATCGATAATCACCGGGGTGTTAGAAAGAAAATAGGTCTGATCAGGTTCACCGTTTCCAGTTCCCAGGTCTTCCACAGCTACGCGAGCTTCCTGCACCG
>QQUM01000501.1 GCA_008501545.1 Calditrichota bacterium | reverse complement strand
TAATTTTTCTGCCGACGGGATTCGAAGTGGCCGGCAAAACGGGGCAAAAGCCATTGCTGAAGATTTTGCAGTGACCGGACGATTCGATTACACCGGGATTCCTGGTTTGAATGCTGGTGTTTCGTTGTACACTGGCAACAGCGGACAAACCATGACAGGCTCAGACGGCTCCGGTTTAGGCGTGCGGACATCCATTATAGCGTTGCACTCGCTTTATTCCCGCCGTGGATTTGATGCGCGGTTTCTATACGCTCATGGTAAAATCGATGAGGTAGCACGATTAAATACTGTACTCGGATATTCAGGCGAAAAGTCCATCGGTGAAATGCAGCGTGGTTATTATTTCACGTTTGCATCTGACGTACTGCAGCATTTGGACCCCTACCCGCCGGAGACATTACAGCCGTTTATACAGTACGAATCACTTAACGCACAAGGCCGGGTGCCAACCGATGCTACGAAACACGCTGCTTTGGATCGAACGAATTTAACGCTTGGCTTCGTCTATAAACCAATTCCTAATGTAGGTTTCAAGGCCGATTATGTAAATCGCAGCAATGCAGCTGAATCGGCTACAGACCAGTTTAATCTCGCTATGGTGTATATGTTTTGAAAATGGAGAAAGTTCTCTACACCTTCGTCTCCGTTTTCGTTTTCTGGTTTAGTGTGACTGCCCCAGTGCTGGCGCAGGTTTTCAAAACACAGGAACAGGCTTTGTCCGAAACTTTTTCTGTTGCGGATACTGTGATTCGAAAAACTGTGTTTTTGGATAAAACTCAGCGAAAAAAGTTGGAAGCGTTGAGTAAAAGCAAATTTAATTCGAGGATTATTTCATATTACAGAGGGTGCAAAGATAGCACCGTCCTCGGCACTGCATTTTTTGACGCACAAATCGTGCGAACTAAAAAAGCTATCCTGCAAGTCGTTGTTTCACCGGATGGCCGCGTTGTAAAAGTTGAGGTGCTGGCTTTTCTCGAGCCACAGGATTATCTGCCAATTGAAAGATGGTTTACATTATTTGAGGGGAGAAAATTAACAACAGATTTGTGGCCAGGCAAAGCGGTGCACGCGGTATCAGGTGCAACTTTATCTGTTCAGTCATTTACCGGAGTGGTGCGGCGGGCACTGGCCTTGCATCAGTTTATCGAAAAGGGAGTGGAATGAAGTATTTAACCAATGGGAGCTTTCAGTCGAGCAATTTGATGAAACTGACACTTGTCGCATCTCTGGTGTTTTTTGTAGGTTTCTGGTTAACTTCCGTGCTCATATTTTTTTCAAAGATGAGTCTTGATCCGGCATCGGTGGCTGCCTACTATCTTGGTTCTGAGACCAATTTTACTCAGCCTCGCACATACGGCTCAATGCTCGAAGTAGCGCACGGACACTTGCCGGTTATGGCACTTACTGCTTTATTGCTCACCCATCTGTTTATTTTCACTCCTTTATCGATGACAATTAAATTTGCGACGATCGCGACATTTTTTAGCGCGGCGCTATTGAGTGAACTCTCGAGCTGGCTTGTTCGCTTTTTTCATCCGGCTTTTGCATGGCTGAAGATTGCTGCCTTTCTCTCTCTCGAAGTTTCGATGGCTTTTGTAATCTATTGGCTTTTTAAGTTGCTTCTCGTTTTGCCGGAATCCGGGGAAACGAAACGGTGACCAGCATCAGGCAAGTTCATCGAATTATGCAAAAAGTGTATTAAATGTGCCAGGCACTTTATTGAATTTTATGGATTTAACCAAGCAAAGAAGCTTTCAAATACTAGTGTAAAATGTAGAAGTGCCAGGCACATTTTTACCAGTATAATAGTAAATCGGCAAGGGCAAGTTAGTTGATTGGCCGGGCCAGGACAGTGGCATTATACTCCGATTTAAACCGTAAAAGCAACATAATCTCGAGTAAGATTACCGGTACAGTTAATATCAAAGCAAAAAATGCCAGGATGACAGTCAGACAGAAAATTCCTGTAATGATTTCGACAATGCCGACTTTCCGGGCGAATGCTGCAAGATTTCCCTTTAATTTCATCAGACCGTAGCCAAAAACCAGGGTGCTGCCACCGATCACGAGTATATATCCGAATCCCATTATTTTATGGAGGTCTTCAGAAGCATCTGCGTAGAATATCTTTAACGTATGATAAATCACGACCGTGACCAGAGTCATGACAGTCCCGAGCCAAAGCGTGTTGTTATAATACTGGTCGGCTAATAGTAAAAATGCTCTGTAGAATAATATTGCTGAAACAAGGCAAACAAGATGAATAAGTATGTATAACGTTTGTGTTGGCCAACTCATGCCAAATTCCGAAGCAGCCACTTCGATGGTAATTTCCGGGAGCAATGAAATCAAATACACAACACCGGCAATAATGCCAAGTTGGATTGGATTCTTCATGGTTCGATCAACTCCAAGTCTGGAATATGTTCAAATTGTTTTTTATTCAATGTTGCAAATGGAAGCGAGAAGTGGGTTGCGATGCTTGCAATTCTGGTTATCAAGTTAGCTTAATATGTTTAATGCAAATACAAAAATACTCTTGTCCACGAATCACACTAATCTGCACTAATTTATTTAAACCAATTAAAGTTTGTTGAATAATAACCATTCGCAATATTAGCGTGATTCGTGGACAAGATTATTAAAAACAAAGGTCAGTATAAGTAGATTTCTAAAAATTTGCAATGAAATAAAATTGTGGTTTCGATGGTCGCTAATCATGCTCCCGTGTCTTGTGAAACACGATCGCTGGCCATTTTTCCATTTCGAATTCCAGACGCCACTGGCTTGTGGCGAGAAAGGTGAGGTGGCCTTCGCCATCGCGGGCGAGGTCGGCTTGTTTGGCTTTTTCAAACTCGGCTAATTTCTTTGCATCCTCTGCTGTCACCCAGCGTGCGGTTGCATAATCGATGGGCTCATACACTGCATCAGCCCCATACTCGGATTTCAAGCGTGCCATCGTCACTTCAAACTGCAGTACACCCACCGCACCAAGAATATAATCACTGCCTGCCAGTGGTTTAAAGACCTGCACAGTGCCTTCTTCTGATAACTGCTGCAGCCCTTTTTGCAATTGTTTAAATTTGATAGGATTTTTCAGACGAACACGGCGGAAATGTTCCGGTGCGAAGTTGGGAATACCGGTAAATTTCAGCGTTTCTTTTTCTGTAAATGTATCGCCGATTTTTATTGTGCCGTGGTTGTGCAGCCCGATAATATCCCCTGGGTAGGCTTCATCCTCAGCGGAACTATCTTGTGCCATAAAGATTGTCGCGTTGGCCAATGTGATATCTTTGCCCAATCGGTGGTGGCGCACTTTCATTCCGCGGTTAAATGTGCCGGAACAAATGCGTACAAATGCTATGCGGGCGCGGTGCGCCG
>QQUM01000057.1 GCA_008501545.1 Calditrichota bacterium | reverse complement strand
GAACTACGACACAGATATCTTTACACCATTAATTGATAAAATCGCAGAACTGACAGGTGTTCCCTACTCTGATAACGGTATGGCGCACCGGGTTATTGCGGACCACATTCGAACGCTGACTTTCTCCATCGGTGATGGTGTATTGCCTTCTAATGATGGCCGGGGGTATGTGATGCGTCGCCTGCTGCGTCGCGCAGCACGATTTGGCCGCAATCTTGGAATGCAGGAACCGTTTATTTACGAGATCGTCGATGTCCTTGTGCAAACGATGGGTGAGGTCTTTCCCGAAATTGTGGAAAAAGCGGAGTACATCAAGCGTGTCATTAAAGCGGAAGAAGAAAGTTTTAACCACACACTGGATCGCGGTCTTGATATTTTTCAAAAAATTATAGATAAACTCAATGAAGCGAACTCAACTAAAATAAGTGGCGAGGATGCCTTCAAACTTTATGATACATATGGATTTCCCCTCGATCTTACTGAGTTAATGGCCAGAGAAATCAACTTTACTGTTGATGTAGATGGATTTGATGCTGCTATGGAAATGCAGCGTGAGCGAGCACGACAGGCAGGAAAATTTACCATTGCCACTGAACAGGACCCGGAGAAATGGCAGGCAGTTTCAGTTGGTGACCATTCGGAATTTCTGGGTTATCATTCACTGGAAGCTGAAACGCAAATTCGCAAGCTCCGCCAGGAAAAGGGAATTGTTTATCTTACAATGGCTAAAACACCGTTTTATGCTGAATCTGGCGGACAAATCGGCGATCATGGCGTTATCACTGGTGACGGTTTTAAAGTAGAAGTGACCGATACAGTTAAACTTGGATCGCACATAGTACATATTGGCAATCTGCATGGTACACTGACGGACAATCCAGATGTGGTTGCGCGGGTAGATAAAAAGCGCCGAATGGCTACAGCACGAAACCATACAGCAACCCACCTGCTTCACAAAGCGTTGCGCATGACGCTTGGCAATCATGTTTCACAGGCTGGAAGTTTGGTTGATCCTGAGCGTTTGCGCTTTGATGTGACGCATTTCCAAAAAATTGAATTGAACCAATTGGAGGAAGTGGAACATATCGTTAATGAGCAGATTCGAAATAATTTGAATGTTGAAAGTTTCGAAACGTCGTTTGATAACGCGAGAAAAATGGGAGCAATGGCCATCTTTTCTGAAAAATACGGTGATGTGGTTCGCGCGATTAAAATCGGTGATTTTAGCCTTGAATTGTGTGGCGGCACCCATCTCGGGAATACAGGAGAGGCAGGCATGCTGCGAATCGTTAGTGAAGGTTCAGCGGCTGCAGGGATTCGCAGGATCGAAGCGGTTACGGGTTTTGGTGCCGAAAATTATATGCAGGTCGATCGTCGTCTCGATGAAAAATTACGCCACCTGCTCCAGTGCAAGAGTTCAGAAATAGAATCACGGCTCGTAGAGTTGCTCGAGCAGAAAAAGAAACTTGAGCACGAGATAAACGATTTGAAGCAACAGGCGGCACAAGGGGATTTAAATCAAATCGCTGCGA
Organism: Calditrichota bacterium; assembly: GCA_008501545.1. Lineage (GTDB taxonomy): Bacteria > Zhuqueibacterota > Zhuqueibacteria > Zhuqueibacterales > Geothermadaptataceae > Bioreactorimicrobium. The sequence continues at coordinate 1,856 of QQUM01000057.1, read as the reverse complement.
ATGCAAAAGAGATTGCCGGAATTAAATATGTCGCGGAAAAAGTCAATGCCAGTAACGTTGATGACCTCAAGTCAATGAGCGATTCACTACGAATTGCTCTACGTTCCGGAGTTGGCGTATTGGGTGCGGAAGTAAACGGAAAAGTTTCAATAGTTTGTATTGTGACAGATGATTTAATTAAAGATAAAAATCTACGTGCCGGTGATTTAATTAAAAAAATTGCTGCCCTTGCAGGTGGATCCGGCGGAGGTCGCCCACACATGGCATTAGCTGGTGGCAAGGATGTTGAAAAAATTGGTACTGCGCTGGATGCTGTACCGGAAATTCTAAAAACGTCGTTGAATTAAGTTGTTCTAACAGGTTTTCAAGTGACTGTTCATGCACATTTGCAAAAAGTAAAACAAGAGAAGGGCGCAGGCTATTTTCTGCTTCTGGATCCGGACAAGATGCAAGCTGCCGATATCGTTGAATTATCCGGACGTGCAGAAGAATGTGGCGTTGATGCGATCCTGGTTGGCAGCAGTATTTTGATTAATTCAGGTTTCGATGAATTGATCAAGGCTATCAAAGATGCCACGCAGGTGCCTGTAATTATTTTTCCGGGAAGCACTTTGCAAATTTCAAAATATGCGGATGCAATCCTGTTTCTTTCTTTAATTTCCGGAAGAAATTCCGATTATCTTATTGGGCAGCAAGTGCGGTCCGCACCTATTATTAAGCATATCGCTTTGGAAACACTCAGTACTGGCTACATGCTTATCAATTCAGGGCATTATACAAGTGCGGAATACATGAGCACAACACACCCGATTCCAAGGGATAAGCCGGATATTGCTAAAGCGACTGCACTTGCAGCACAATTTTTAGGTATGCCATATGTCTACCTTGAAGCCGGAAGCGGCGCAAAAGCGCCAGTGCCGGTAAAAATGATCCGGGACGTTGTCGATTACGTTGATATTTCTGTAATCGTTGGCGGCGGCATTCGCAAGCCTGAAGAAGCGAGAGAGCGAGTAGAAGCTGGGGCATCGTTTATTGTGACCGGAAATTTTTTTGAAGAAAAAAAGAACCACCACCTCTTGCGTGAATTTTCGGACGCTGTGCACTGTGGAAGATCGAAATAGTCTCCATCTGAAACAGGCGTCATCCGTTGCGTTTTTGACGGAATCCAATATTGATTGCCTCAATCAAGCGCAGATTCCCAGTGAAAACATATTGGAATAACGAAAACTGAGAGTATCTGGACGGACACGAAGAAGGATGTTCGGCTCCATTTCAGTATTATCCTGCGGCGCTCTCCCGGATCCCGAAGTAAAAATTATGATACCCGCCATAATTTGTAATACCAGCACTTTTTTGAAGAAATAACCTGTATTCCTGCCTGAATACAAAAATGAATGGATTCATTATCAGAGATAAATTGATTTATGCAGATATTTGATATTCACACACATCTGTTACCTGGCATCGATGATGGCTCACCGGATTGGGATGAAACCATGCGCATGGTATATCAGGCGTATGAGGACGGTACAACGGATATCGCTATTACTCACCATATTTTAAGCGACCAGGATTATGGACTGGAGACTGAAATTCTGGAAAAATATGAGGAACTTAAAACCCGAGTCAGCGATGCACAGCTGGGGCTGAAATTTCATCTTGCAGCGGAAATTTTCTATCATCATGAAATCGAATTAAATCATAAAATTTCAACATTTAACGATAATAAGAAATACTTTCTGGTCGAATTCCCAATGCAGGGGATTCCGCGCCATGTTGATGATAAATTTTTTGAATTCATCATCGATAAGATTACACCTGTTTTAGCGCACCCGGAACGCAATTTGGGTATTATC
>QQUM01000817.1 GCA_008501545.1 Calditrichota bacterium | reverse complement strand
TTGACAAAGAGTTCAATCTAAACGTATTCGGTGTCGATGCCATTGCGCTGAACGTGCCGGGACAGACACCCGGATCGAGTCTGCTCGTTTTAAACAAAAAATAGGTTTTTGCCGGCGATTTGATTTCTGCAAAAAGGGGAAAACCAACAGTGCAACGCTTTTACGCAGATGATTGGTCCGAAATCGCAGACAGTTTTTTCAAATTAAAAGCAATGGCACCAGAGCTGGTATTTCCGGGACATGGCAAGCCGGTATCAGGTGAGGCATTGCAAAACCTTGAACCTGTCGTAAAATCAAGTAGCAATTCGTTTTGAATTCATCGGATATCACAAGCAGTTCTCCTGGAATGAATTATCGAATTCCTGCGTTGGAAATGAAAAACTTGTCTTATTTTATATTCAGAATTTAAGGATAAAAAATGAAAGCATCCGATCTCTTTGTGAAAGCCCTGGAAGCCGAAGGTGTAGAGTATATCTTCGCTGTCCCTGGGGAAGAAAATCTCGATTTATTAAACTCACTGAAAAATTCCAGCATCAAGCTGATACTAAACCGGCATGAACAAGGTGCCGGATTCATGGCGGCAACATACGGCCGGCTCACGGGCAAAGCAGGTGTGTGCCTGGCCACACTTGGACCAGGCGCGACAAACCTTGTCACCGCGGCTGCCTATTCTCAGCTTGGCGCCATGCCATTACTCATGATTACAGGGCAAAAGCCAATTAAAAGCAGCAAGCAGGGCAAATTCCAAATCGTTGATGTTGTTGGCATGATGCGCCCTTTAACGAAATTCACCCAGACGATTGTAAGCAGCGACAATATCCCTTCCCGTATCCGTGAGGTTTTCCGGCTTATTGAGGAAGAACGCCCTGGTGCCGGCCACATCGAGCTCCCGGAGGATATTGCCATCGAAGAGACAAGTGCTAGGGTTATCCCCAAAAGCGGCACACGCAGAGCAATCGCCGAAAAAAAAGCGGTTGACCAGGCAGTGAAAATGATCGAAAATGCCATTCATCCATTGTTGCTCATCGGCGCGGGTGCGAACCGGAAGATGACATCAAAAACACTCAACCAATTCATCGAAAAAACCGGGATCCCATTTTTCAGCACACAAATGGGAAAGGGATTGATCGATGAACGCCACCCGCTCTTTCTCGGCAACGCAGCACTTTCCGCCAACGACTTGCTGCACCGCGCCATTGAAAGCTCAGATTTGATCATCAATGTCGGTCACGACGTCGTAGAAAAACCGCCCTTCTTCATGGATCACGAGAGCTTCAAAGTCATCCACATCAACTTTTCCTCAGCTGTCGTCGATCCGGTCTATTTTCCGCAGCAGGAAGTCGTGGGTGATATCGCCAACAGTGTCTGGCAAATTACTGAAAAACTCAAAGTTCAGAAACACTGGGATTTTTCTCGCTTCATGCGGATCAAAGAGCATGTGGACGCTTTTATGAAAGTGTGCATCGACGACGACAACTTCCCGGTTTGCCCGCCACGTCTGGTCGCTGACGTACGCAAAGTCATGCCTTCCGATGGCATCATCGCACTAGACAACGGCATCTATAAAATCTGGTTTGCCCGTAATTACCTCGCCCACCAGCCCAATACCGTTTTACTGGACAATGCGCTTGCATCCATGGGAGCAGGCCTTCCCTCAGCGATGGCCGCGCGATTGGTCTACCCCAAACGCAAGGTCATGGCGATTTGTGGCGACGGTGGCTTCATGATGAATTCCCAGGAGCTGGAAACTGCCGTCCGTTTGAAAATGAATCTCACCGTTCTCATTCTGCGCGACGACGCCTATGGCATGATAAAATGGAAACAAACCGGTATGGGTTTCGAGAGCTTCGGACTCGATTATGGCAATCCAGATTTTGTTAAATACGCTGAAAGTTACGGAGCACACGGCCATCGAATAGAAAAAGCCGATGACCTGGTGCCACAAATGGAAAAATGTTTGAACGAACCCGGTGTACACGTCATCGATTGTCCGGTGGATTACTCGCAAAACGATGCAATCCTGACGAAGGAAATCAAGCGGTTGGCGAGGTTTATTTGAAGGATGGGGGAAGGTGGGAAAGTTTCACGTTTCACGTTTCATGTTCCACGTTCAAACGTTCTAACGTTCTAACGTTTCAACCTAAAAACAAAGGTATTCCTATGGCACAAAAATACAAACTCATGGTTCCCGGTTCTGATTCAAATGATGGATTCTTGCAGGTTTTTGCACCCTACGATAATACCCTGATTGCTGAAGTAGAGGCTGCGGACAACGCTGTCGTCGAAAAAGCGCTGGCAACAGCATATAAATTATACAAAAACCGCGATGGCTGGTTGCCTCCATCCAAACGCATTGAAATCTTGACCAAAGCAGCGGCGCTCATGCAGAATCATGCAGAAGAACTCGCGCTGGAGGCAGCACGCGAAGGGGGCAAGCCCCTCGTCGATTCACAAATTGAGATTGCCCGGGCCATAGATAGCATGAAAAGCTGTGTCGAGACAATGCGTACAGAAGCAGGACGAGAAATTCCTATGAATCTCAATGCCGCTTCAACCGGAAAATTGGCCCTAACGCGCCACGAACCCATTGGTGTTGTTGTGGCTTTGAGCGCCTTTAATCACCCGATCAACCTGATCGTGCACCAGGTAGGTCCCGCCATCGCTGCTGGTTGCCCGGTTATTGTCAAGCCGGCGGAAACCACGCCATTGTCCTGCTTGCGACTGGTAGAAATTCTGCGTGAGGCCGGTTTACCGGAAGAATGGTGTCAGGCAATGGTGGTGAACGACTTGGCCGTCGCACAAAAACTGGTGACCGACGAGCGTGTCGGCTTTCTGACGTTCATCGGCAGCGTGAAAGTCGGCTGGATGCTGAAATCAAAATTGGCCCCGGGAGCCCGTTGTGCCCTCGAACACGGCGGCGCCGCACCGGTCATTGTCGATAAGGAAGCCGATGTCGATGCAGCCATTTCGCCTTTGGCAAAAGGAGGTCTGTACCACGCAGGGCAGGTTTGTGTTTCTGTGCAACGTGTTTTTGTGCATGAATCCATTGCTGAAGAATTTACTGCAAAATTGACTGCTGCTGCTGAAAAAATGGTGGTCGGCGATCCCACTTCACCGGCTACGGAAGTCGGGCCACTCATTCGACCCGGCGAAGTCGATCGCGTTGAAGCGTGGGTGCAGGAAGCCGTGGACAGCGGCGCCAAACTGCTTTGCGGTGGCGAATGCATTTCCGATTCCTGCTACAAATGTACGATTTTGTACGATCCGCCAGCCGATGCCAAAGTCAGCACGATGGAAATATTCGGCCCGGTAATTTGCCTCTATCCTTTTAGCGATATCGATGATGCGCTTGAACGTGCCAATGCCCTGCCCTACGCTTTCCAGGCTG
>QQUM01000025.1 GCA_008501545.1 Calditrichota bacterium | reverse complement strand
AGATGACGTTCTGCATATTATCACTGCGCAGTGAGCCCGCTTTCTGTTCTCCGAGTACCCAACGGATAGCATCGACAACATTGCTTTTGCCACAACCATTCGGCCCCACGATAGCGGTTACACCATCATGAAAATTAATAACAGTTTTTTTAGCAAATGATTTAAATCCAAAAATCTCTAAACGGGATAAATACACGCAAATTTCTCCATGAGCACGACGAACAAATACTTGGAAATAACGAAGATTTCTTACATTAAACAATAAAATTCAGATAATCAGAAAAATTACATGCCCTTCTTCAGTTCAAAAGGGTCCAATAATAATCCACATATCCAAAAATTGCCTGCGTTTGATTGTAGTAAAATGCAATGGAGCCAAAAATAATAAACAGGACGGTGAGAAACAAGATGAACGCCCGGCCAGGCGGTAAAACCAGCAGTACACGCATGCCACGATAAATTCGCAATAAGTGCCACAGAATAAAAAATGCTGCAACAGCGATAGATATTCCAATCCCATTTTCAGCCAGAAGGATACGGTAAAAAACAGGCGTCACAAGCGCAAGCGGTAAATAGCATGTAGCTGCCCAGAACAGGAATGTCGTATATTGGCCCAGCGGTAAGGTTCTGCCAAAAAAGAAACCCAAAATTCGAAACAAGACAGAGAGGAAGAGAACGGAAACGATATAGATGATCACAAATATTAAAATCAACCAGCCGGGGTGCCAGATGAGATCTATTGCCCAAACCTTCAGTTGTGGTGAGGGAATCAACAGGTTGAGTATTTCATCAAACAATAAAATTTCGCGACATGAATACAAAGTGCTGCCAATGAGTAGCGCCAAAATCGCACTTTGGGCGATGGCAACGATGACTGTAATAAATGCCGGAACCTTGCGGTTTTCATTGAGATCGGTATAGAAACCATGTGGATGCATAAAAATTCGCCGCAATGTGGTATGAAGCCGGCGATCGCGTTTCCAGAAAAACAAAAATAGCAGAATCACAATCCCCCCAATGAGGGCAAATACAGTGGTGCCATCCGTGTGAACAACGGTCGTTGAGATATTCGGTCGCCGATCTCCATTATTATAGGATGCGACCATTTCGAAACTAACACGGGTTTCGCCAGCGCTTCCCAGGAGTCCACCCGGGAAATTTTGGCGGTCATCCTGTACAGTACCAACAATTATCGATGCATATTCTCCACGCCAATCCTGCAGTGCATGAATGAAGCTACCCGCGAATTCATCACTTTCCCGCAGCATTCGCAGTGCGGATTCCATTTGTTCTGCTTGAATTTCTTCCGCTTCCAGCCATCGCCGTTGTTTTTGTATGTAATCATCAGCAACGAGATAGGGTTTAATGAAGTATCCGAGTACGGGTAAAACAGGTTTGTCGGGCATAAGATCAGTGCCGAGTGCGATACTGTCTTTTTCAAACATATCAAACAACAGAAAATCAACGGCGTCAAGTGCGGGATTTTTATCCTTCGAACGGGTCACTATATAAACGGGTCTTGCATCGAGCTTTCGAACCAACGCCATTGTTGAGGTAACGAAGGACGCTGCAGCAGATGAAGCATCAGCAATATTTACACCGATGCCCCATCCTAAAATGGCAGTTTCTGTATTATCGCGTCGCAGCAACGTTTGCAAACCGATTTCAATATCACTGGCAATTTTCTGGTTTTGGAGTTGGGTTGCATTTGCATAATAGAGTGGAATTTCCTCAAGGACAAAAATGCCGTTAAGTGCACATTGCCTTAGAAAATCAGTCTGCAAAGGTGAGCCGACAACACGTATCGTATTCATTCCCAGTTTTTTAATATTATGCATGATTTCGGCAAGCTTTGCTTTACGCTGCTCAGCATTCAATCCTGCCAGGTCATCGATGTAGTCAATTCCTTTAACAATAAATTTTTCACCGTTAAGAAAGAAATTTTTTCCGTCAATTTTTACCTCACGGAATCCAATCTGCTGCTGAATTGCATCATATATTTTGTTTTTACTCTGAATTTGTATGCGCACATCATACAGTTCTGGCGTTGAGGGTGACCATGGCAGAATGCCGGACGCGGTCAATTTCACCTGCTTTATTTGACGATGCAAACTATCGAGATTAATTTTCGTGCGAACGGCCTTATGAACAACTTTCTCATTTTTTAAAATTTCCACCGTGAGTTCAACCGTACCGGGCAATTGCGATTCATTCGTTCCATTAAGCACTTTATTCACAGCAAGTTCCATTGCGAGGTCAACTTCTGAATATGCTTTTGAGAATTGATATTGCCAGGATTTGAGTTCGATATTTATGGCGGGAAGAACTTCAATGTATGCAGCACCCAACAATCCTGTTACCGGATTCCAGCCACGTGGCCGGTGCTTGAATGGAAGCGATGAACGATTATCCAAGGTCGTTTCAATTTCGATAGCTAATTGATTTGTTGCATTGAAGTTTATGTACTCGTGATTGAGGACTGCGTCAACAAAATTTACTGCCGGGGACGAATTAAAAACAAATTTATCATTGATGTGAATACTGCTTGAGGGCCGAATTTCATTTATATGGAGTACAAATTTATGATAGCGCAGGGAATCCGGAATAAAAAATGAGTTCTGAAAAAGCAGTTTCTTCGAAGCGGACACGGTGGCCGGATTTATCACCTCCAGACGTTCGTTATCGTCAAGCACTGCAGTCCATGCGCCCGTAAGTGGTATGATTATCCTATGCGAATTTGAGGGAGAATGCGCTGAGGTGGGGGCATTATTTTGTGCAAATAACCCGTAAATAAGGCAAAAGAAGACGATAAAACCGAATGCGTGTCTTTTCATGAATATGGATTCGTTTCTTGCGATTATATTTACTTTTGTAAAAATTTCTGGATGTAATTGGTCACGATATATCTGAAAAAAGAATCAATAATAATAGCAAAATCAGCAAAATTTTCAAACATTAATCTCATGTTATATCGGATTCGGCAATCTGCGTATTTGTGCACATTTCGGGCAAGCGGATGTGCATCATATGCATTTTAAACCAATAAAATCCTGCACTGAGCGGGAATGCCAGGCCACGTAAAATTTATGGAACGATCACATTTTAAAATTATTTTGAAATTTGAATGTTCGAACAAGCAAACCGGCATGTTATGAAACCAGTGCAGGGAACATCGTTCCCCTTGATTGAGCTGATATTTTTGAAAACATCTGAAGGCTGGTCAAGTTCTTTGGATTGAATTGAGAATCAACTTTAAAGGAGCGTTCAGTACAAGAATGATTTCATCGGATCAATTCGTTTGCCATTTTTATTCACTTCATAATGCAGATGAGGGCCGGTTGACCTGCCAGTATCCCCGACCAAGCCAATGACATCCCAGCGTTTCACTTCCT
>QQUM01000768.1 GCA_008501545.1 Calditrichota bacterium | reverse complement strand
AACTTAAACAAGCGACAATATTTTGCCGAATTTATAGTGAAATTTCAGATGAAATCAACGAAATACTGGAGAAGCGTCTGACGAAATCAATGCGGGAGGATGTCGTTCTGTTTAATTTTCAGGATGAGTTGAAAACGGCATTTCGGAATGCTTTGTTTTAGTTCATCATATCGAGCAATTGCCTTGTTTTTTCAAGCTCATTCCGATAACCAAATCGCTTGCAAATGATGAGCTGCTCGTTGAAGATTTCTTTCGCTTCGTGAAGCTTGTTTGTGTGAACGAAAAGCACACCGATATTAAACAACGCGTTCTGCAAACCTGCCATATTTTTTATTTTTCGACAGATGGATTCCTGCTGCCTGTAGTGCTGCAAGGCTTTCTCCCACCTGGCCTCATCGAAATAAAGATGCCCCTGATTGCCAAGACTCACCTGCATGCCGTATTCATCGCCAATCTGTTCGCATATTTTTTGCTCTTCCCGGTGATAATGCAAGGCTTTTTCCCGGTTTCCCAGCCCGCGCCAGGCAATTGCCTGATTGCCGTAGCAGATGTGTAAACTTTTATAATCGCCAAGTTGTTTGCAGAGGCGTTCTTCTTTTTCATGAAGCTCGAGTGCTTTCTTCCAATCTTCTTTTGCTTTGTAAACGTTGGCAAGCGTACCAAAACATTGCATTAATCCGGTGGCATCGGAAAGCTTTTCACAAATGCTTTGCTGTTTTTCGAGCAGTTCTTCGGCAGTAAATAAATTGCCTGTTTTAATGTGAATCGATGCTTGATTGTTGTAGCTTTTTTGCAATTCATCTGGTGCATCCAATTCATGACACAAGCGCTCTTGTTGCTGGTAAAGGTCAAGTGCCGTGTTAAAATGACCGGCTCGTTTGGCTGAGTTGGCGAGATAGCGCATCAGCCGCTGATGGTTGTCCTTGTCGGTTGTTGTGGTGTTAACCAGATACGCTTGCAGTTCTGCGGCTTTTGTGTAATAGCTTAAATCAAAATACAAAAGCGATAAATACTCGAGAAATTTTTCGTCCTGCTTCTCCCACTGTGGATAAGCATCCGCAAACATATCCGGCGCACTTTTTTGAAAATCAACCTGCAAGTGCACGATATGCTCTTTTAATTCAAAGGAATTTTGCTCCCAGAGTGCAGTGAAAACTGTCTGCTTTTTTAACAATTCCCAGAGCTGTTGGTGTTGCTTCCTTTCATTTAACAGCCTGGGGAGTTCAGCTAAAGAACGACTGGTCGTCTCGTCCTGTTGAAAATAGGTGATTAAATCATCGAGAATTGCACTTCGGTTTTCAGAGTTTAAATAGTGCGACGCAACTGCCTCGGCAAACCGGGAATTGGCAATGTTTATCAGACCGGCATTGTCAATCAACAAATAGTCCATTGCCAGATGGATCGGTGACCAATCGACTGGATCGAGTTGTCGTACAAGCCGTTTGCAGAGGAGTTCGTAGAGTTCGTGCTCCAACAGTCCGTGGCGAGCGGTATACAGATAGGAGAAAATAAAACGTACGATGTGCGGCGATACATGTTTAAAATCCTCTTCGAGAAAAGAGAGAATTTTTATAAACAGGTTTTTACTTGTTTTGGTTTTGAGGTAAGCTTCCAGGCGATGATTTAATTTTTCGTAGTCCCCAAACCGGCATAAATCTTCCAGAAGTGAGACAAGAAACAAGGGCCGGATTGCTTCTTTATGTCTGGCGATTTTTTGAATTTGCTGCGCGTTCAGTTCCCGGCCATGGATGCCTTTTAAGTACTCGGTAATAAATTTGGGCAATTTATTTCGATCCAGTAAATCAAGGCGCAGTTCTGTAACCTGCAATCCGTACGATTTTTCGATATCGTTATTGGATGTGAGTATAATTTTGCAGTTGGATGGCAGTTCCGGTGGCAACCAAAAGAGATCATTCTGTGCTGTTTTCTGATGAAAACCGTTGATGCTGTCGATGATGGCAATGATCTGTTTATCCGGATGTAAACGTGAAAAACTCTTGAGGTGATCGAGCAGAAGTGGCGTGCGTGCAGTTCCAGCTTCAGGAAGTTCATGTTTCATCCCCGTGGCCGGGGCCATGTCCTGGATAAATCGACCGATAACGTCACGCCATTCGCCGCTATTTTGAGTTGCCCCGACAAAGTGATAAAAGAAATGGTGATCCGTGGAATCATGTTCTAATTTGTGCAATAACCAGTTTGCGACAAGTGCTGTTTTGCCACTTCCCTGCTCTCCTTGAATATGCAAGACGTGAGCAGATGTCGTGTTTAAAAAAGCGTCCAGCTCATTCCAGAATTTTTCAACTTTAATGTAGTGTTTGGCAAATTTTTGAGCATAAAAGTAGTGTGCTGCACGCTCATGCTCTATTGCAGTGATGTCTTTGTCCGATGGAAATTTTTTATTTAAGATGCCGGTGATGTTTTCCTCGATGGCCTCCCCTAATTCCTTCAGGCTTTTATATCTATGTTTCGGTGCCAGATTATTTTCGCAAATCGTTTTTTTGAGTGCATCTAATTTCTCCTGATTCTCCTGCGATTCTTTCAATGAATCAGGTGAAAATTCTTTCGTTAGATTCGGATGACGAAAATAGAAAAATGCATTTTCATGCATCGCTGTATTTTTTAAAACACCATGATAAATCTCAAGCTCTGTAATTGAACGATTCATCGGGGATTCAGGCCAATCATGTTGTTTCAATACGTCATCGGGAAAGCGATCCGGAATCCAACCATACCGCTCCCCAAGAATACCGATAAAACATGTGCTGCGATCAATTTCCTGCAAGCAGGTTTTGAGTACCTTGCTTCCAACTTCCGCTTCGTCCGTTAATTCTTCGGTATCAATGCCCCAGCGCAGGTCTACAGCTTGAAAAATGACGTTTTTTTTTTCACATTCCTTCCGTAATAGAGGGAAAATCTGGTTCATTAAATAAGTGCGTTCCACACGCAAATCTTTGAATGTTGAAGAAATAAAAACGCGGATTTCCCGTTTTCTCTCCATGTTGTTAATCCTTGATTTTAGATTTTGCATCGTGCGCTCGGTTAAAAACGTGATTGGTTTGCAAAAGGACTATGATTTTTGAATAAAAAAAGCCCTCTGAAAAATTTAAACACAGAAGGCAATTGGTATCTTACTGGACAAAAAGCAGTTTTTTAACCTGACTAAAATCCGCCGCCCGGATTCTGTAGAAATAGATGCCTGAAGGCGCTAAACGGCCGTTTTTCAGTCTGCCGTCCCATTGCACAGAATGCTTGCCAAATTGTTCGTTCGCATTCACAAGTGTTGCAATTTCTTTTCCGGTGATATCGAACACATTGATATAAACATGTGCGTTTTGTGGTAATGCATAATCGATAGTCGTTGCGTTGAATGCGGCTGTTTTGGCCGTCTTCGC
>QQUM01000744.1 GCA_008501545.1 Calditrichota bacterium | reverse complement strand
AGATGAATGGCGGATCACCAATATCGTCATCTGCCCTTTTACAAAAGAAAAAACTCTGCGGACTCAGCGTCTCTGCATGAACATTTAATTACAAGAGTCCATCCATTCCCCAGCTTGTCATGCTGTAAGCATCTTTTTTAGATCTACAACTTCATCCAAATCAACGCACTGTCATCACCACCAAAGATCCTTACAGGATGACATTGATTGAATCCGGATAAACAGCAACTACTTCTCCAAATGCGCTGCCAAAATCTGCGCCGGGTGCAAAGCCACCTTGCCGGTTCCATGCTTCACTTGCTGCCGGCAACTGAAGCCGGGCACCGCAATGAAAGTTGTGTCATCCGTTTCCCGAACTGACGGAAACAACCGCCGCTCACCCATTGCGATGGAAATATCGTAATGCTCTTTTTCATAACCAAACGAGCCAGCCATGCCGCAGCACGCGGAATCGATTTCCTCGCATTTTACTCCCGGAATCAAATTCAAAAATTGGTGTGTCGCATCCGTGCCGGCCAGCGCTTTTTGATGGCAATGGCCGTGCAGCAGCACATGTCCTGCAGAAGGTCGTAATTTTGTCTGCAATTTCGTTGTGTCGGCAAAGCGCATAATAAATTCTTCGAGCAAGTAGGCATTCTTCGCGATCATTTCAACACGCGCATCACTGGGAAAAATCGTGCGGTATTCATCCTGCAACGTCAAAACACAACTCGGTTCAATCCCAACGATAGGTATGCCCTGTTCAGCAAATCCAATCAAGCGGTCAACCGTTGTCTGCGCCATTTTTTTTGCGCGATCAAAAAGTCCTTTTGAAATCATCGCCCGGCCGCAATCACCATGATTGGAAAGCACGACCTGAAATCCGGCAGTTTCCAGAACATCCAGCGCCGCGATTAAAACCTCGGGTTGCGAATAATTGTTGAATGTGTCGTTGAACAGTACGACTTTCGCAGCTTTCGGATTGCATGGAACATTCCGCTTTTCAAAGTAATCCGAAAAACTTTGGTATGCGAAGGGTGCGAGTTTTCTTTTCGCTGTGATGCCAAAGAATTGTTCCATCAAAATCCGCAGCAAGCGCATTTTAAGCAATGGATTGACGATACGTGCCGGAAACCCGGAACTGAATCGACTGATGAGGCCGAATTCCCCGAACATCCGAGATCGCAAGGAGACGCCGTAACGTTTGTTGTATTGCACAAGGAATTCAAACTTCAGACGCGCCATATCCACACTCGACGGGCATTCCGACTTGCAGGCTTTGCATTCAACGCACAAATCGAGAATATCTGCCATTTCTTTGCTGAACAGCACATCGTGTGGCAATTGTCCCGAAAGCGCTGCGCGCAACGCATTTGCGCGACCGCGGGTGCTGTGCTTTTCATCTTTTGTCACCATGTAGCTGGGACACATGCCACCCGTGTTTTTCTTCTTGCACACAGCGGCGCCATTGCACATTTCCACGGCGGCGGCAAAGCCGTTTTCATCTTCGAAATTGTAAAAAGTTGTCGGCTCTTTTGTTTTGTAATCAGCCCCATAGCGCAAATGGCTGTCCATATCGGCTGCACCAACGACGCTACCTGGATTCATCAAATTGTCCGGATCAAAAGCCACTTTTACATCACAAAAAAGCTGGTACAAATCATCACCGAAAAACGTCTTATTGAGCCAACTGCGACTGCGGCCATCACCGTGTTCGCTGGATAAAATACCATCGGATTTTCGTACCTGTTGCGCAGAAAATACCGCCAGCTCTTTCATGAAGGAAATGTCTTGCCCGGTTTTTAAATTGAGAAACGGCCGGATGTGCAAACACCCGGCGCTGGCATGGGCGTAGTAGGCCACTTCCACCTCACCCTGCTCACAGAAGTCTTCGATCGCTTTGACGTAGTCGGGTAATTCCGAAACCGGTACGGCCGCATCTTCGATAAAAGCCACCGGCTTCTTTTCTCCGCGACGGCTGGCCAACAAACCTAACCCTGCTTTACGCACAGCCCAGACGTTTTGCTGTTGTTGCGCTGCAACGGCTTCGGTGAATTCGCAGTCGATTTTATTACTGAGAACGTGCTTTTTCAGGTTATCCAGTTTCGAACGCAATTCACTGTCACTTTCGCCAGAGACTTCCACGATGAGCAAGCACTGCGATGACTCCAGTGCAAATGTGCGCAAAAGTTTGGCGTACTGCGGCGCATTTTTCGTCAATTGCAGGCACCAGTTGTCGAAAAGCTCCACCGCATCCGGTTGTGTTTGCAGCACGATTTCCGTTGCCAGCAAAGCAGCCCGGTGCGTTTGAAAGTGGAGAATGGCCAGCGCTGTTTTTTGCGGAATCGGCACAAGGCCGCAGGTCAATTCAGTCATCACAGCCAGCGAGCCTTCAGCACCGCAGATGAGATTGGCAAGGTTGAAGTCGGTTGTGCGTGGCTGGTAGAAGTTGGGTCCATCGACAAAGCGATCGAGGTTGTAGCCGCCGGCGCGGCGCCAGTGTTTGGGCGTTTTATCGCGGATGACGCCTGCTTTTTCCTGTACGGTCTGCGACACACGCCGGTAAATCTCTCCTTCCCTGCTGCTGAGAGTGCTCTTAGCATTGATTTGATGTTGGTTCAACGGCGAGAAAGTTACTCTGGAACCGTCACTGAGCACGACTTGCATGCTTTGCACATGGTCGGCGCTCATGCCATAGAGAATCGAATGGCTGCCGGTGGCGTTGTTGCTGATGCTGCCCCCCATCGTCGCGCGATTGGCGCTGGCCGGATCCGGGCCGAATTTCAAGCCGTACGGTTTCAGGGTAGCGTTGAGTTCATCCACAACCACGCCGGGCTGTACACGGGCGGATTTTTCTTCAGGATTTATTTCGTTAATCTGGTCGAGATGGTGCGTCATATCGATGACCAGCGCTTCGTTCACTGTCTGTCCGGCCAGGGATGTGCCCGCACCGCGCGGCAAAACAGGGATTTTATACTCGGCCGCCACTTCGACAGCCGCTTGCACATCGTCAACTGTATTGGGAATGAAAACACCGACTGGCGGCACGGAATAATTGCTGGCGTCGGTGCTGTAAAGCGCGATACTAAAACGGTCATTGCGAACGTCACCCGACGTTCTTTTTTTAAGCGCGTTGAAAAAATCAGGTAAGGAAGATTTATTTATCATGAAAAGTAAATTGCCCAGGTTATTTATTTACCGCTAAACACGCGAACTACGCGAAAAATTTTAGCGTGTTTAGCGTATTTCGCGGTCAAAACAATGAATTATTTGTTATGAATCGTGTCCAGCCAACTCTCATTGTTCGGATTTTACCATCGTGGCACCCTTCGATACGTCCCCCCAAAAACCGGTGGGACTACTCAGACTGCTACGGGGGAGAATACGACAGTTTACTATTGACACACACTACAGCGTTTCCA
>QQUM01000358.1 GCA_008501545.1 Calditrichota bacterium | reverse complement strand
ACAATTTCCGTTTCGCTGGCACGCCAGGCTGCCGCTGCTGCCATGGCCGATGCCAATCCGTTGTCGCAGAATGGCTACAAGGTGCCCGTGTTCAAAGCTGTAATTTACCGCACGATTTGCCGGGCGGCCGGAATTGATCCTTTTGCGGCGTAGAATAAAAGCCGTCATTTGCATTGTCCGGCTCTTTATCTTTTATGAAGATTATGGATGCCTGCCCCATTGCCGGGGCATCTTTTTATTGTAGAATGTTGAAAACGAATCCGAAGGTGTCCTGCCGAGGATAACATGCGTTGCACTCGGCGAGACGCCTTCGCTCTAGTTTCCAAAATAGTTTGAAGCAAAAAAGTCTAAAAATGCTTTCATCTTAACTAATACAATCATAATTGAGATAGAAAAATGGAAAACATCACGCAAACAACCTGCAAACACATGCGTTCAAAAGATATCATGGTGCCGGATTTTACTGACCCGGATGTTGAATTCGGCCTGGATCAGGGTGTGCAACATTACTGGTGTTTCTGCACGATGACGACGGCGGGGCCCGATAATGATTTTGTCGCACCGGAAACCTGCAAAAAGGGGAGAGCTTGTTTTGTGGCGGAATAAAACTGCATTATTTTAACTGCCACACTTTGAGTCACTCTGTCCGAAAAAATACACAATTCGCTATTTTTTCTGCGACAAATCCCAAGATTTTTGCGATTTAGAAAATTCGCAATAATTCTTTCCAGTCTTCTATAAATCTTATTTTCTCTTTCCGCAAATACAAAATGGTAACGGTAATTTATACAGACTGAGTGGACAGGAAGAGACCAATAACCGAATTGGCGAAATTCGTTCCTTGTCACTTATGAAGTACAGGAAATTCCAGTGTCGAAGAAGGGAGTCGGAAGGCATTGGTATGGGCTCGACGGTTGATGCGAAATATGTGTTGCCGGTACTGAAGAGCGCGAATGCACAGGTTAAACTTTCAATGGATTGAAGAAATTACGCCAGCCTGCTGCACTTTCACATACCTAGAAGCATATCCGCATACCCGATCAAAATACCTTCTGCTGCTGCCCTGCTTCCTATAATGAGAATTTGACTTTATTGAAATTTAATTTCCAGCCGATCTACATAGAGTCTGTCCGAACAAGGCGTCATTCCGGCAAGCTTTAAGCCGGAATCCATTTTTGTCAGCCTCAACTAATTGTGCATTCCGGATAAATGCATTCCGGAATGACAAAAAAGAGGGCGTTTTTGGACGGACACTACATAGATGATATTCGTTGGTTTATGCGGGATTTAGGTAACTGTTCAGTGTGGTTTTGAACCAAGCAGATTGTAGCATCCCGAGTTTCCTACTGCTTTTTGGTGGGATGTATCGAGGGGGCGGTTGTCTCAGAATCCGCACCCTTCGATACATTTCGCTTAAACAAACAAGCGAAACACTCAGGGTGCTCAGTTGCTCATTCTCGTGCTGAATAAATAGGATTTAATAACCTGGTTGTGATTCTTTATCACCAACCTCACGCCAAAGCGAAGAGCTGGAATACATTTTGTAGATGCAAGATTGGTTGACAATGAATGAGCTAAATCCTTGCGAAAGTTTCAAATCTTCGCAAGGGTAAAACAAACAAGGGACTATTGAATGAAATTATTGAAACGAGCGACCTTTCTAATACTGTTCCAGCTGTTTTTTTATGCAGCGCAGGCATTCGCTCAGGCGCCGGTTGCCAACCAGCCGATCAACACAGCATCCCGTTATATTTTGGGTGATGCTGACGAAATTCTGATCAAAGTGAACATCCTGGGCTATGTGCGCAAACCGGGGCAGTATTTCATTCCCCGCCACACAGACCTGGTTACGCTCATCTCCAATGCCGGTGGTTTTGTGAAAGGGGCTGACCTCGATAAAATCCAATTGCTGCGGCAAAAAGCAAGCAGTGGGACCAATGGCAACACAAAACACAAAGAAGAGCATGAAATCAATTTCATTAGTATAAATAAATATTTCGAAACCGGTCAGACAAGTTATCTCCCGACACTTCGGGCCGGCGATTCAATTGTCATCCGGCAGTCCCGTGTTGACAAAATACGAAATTTCTTTGGCGTGAATTCAGTATTTAATGTGGTCGCTACGTTAGCCTCCGTTGCGCTTATCGTCGATCGCCTGAATAATAATTGAGTAGGCTGTAGGCTATAGGCTATAGGCTGTAGGGAGTTTGGCAGATGAAATCCTATAGCCTACAGTCTATAGCCTAATAACCTGAAAGAAAAACATGAACGAATTGCAAAAACAAAATAGCCTTTTCGCAGAGGAACGCACCCTGTCTGTTGCCGATTATATTCGCATCGTGCGCCGGCGGTGGTGGCTTATTCTCCTTTGTTTTATCGCGGTTTCCGCAAGCACAGCACTTTATACACTGACACAGGATCCGGTCTTTCAGGCTGCATCGACGATCATGGTGCAGGACGATGGTGGTGTGCAGAGTGTTTTGTTCGACGAAAAAGCCTTGTTTGGCAAACAGGATGAAATCAACGACCAGGTTTATCTTTTGAAAAGCCGCTCCATCGCGGAACATGTTATCGAAGAAGTCATGCAGTCTGAATACCGTGACAGCCTGCCTATCATTAAAAATGGCATCGAACTCGCGCTCGAACGGCACTACGAATACAATGAAGGCCAGCCGGTCGATACCCTGCGCATTATGCAGCAGGTGCGGGAATATGCACTTGGCAAGTTGCGCGCCGGTCTTTCAGCTGATCCCGTCATCGATACCAACTATTTTATCGAAATTCGCGTCAAAGGCGCTTCCCCTTTTGAAGCGGCCTACCTGACGAACCTGGTCGCAACCATTTATCAGAACCAGGATCAGGTCCTGAGTCAAGGCGAAATTCGTGAGGTGGTCGATTTTCTTGAAGAGCAGCTCTCGAAAAAAGAAGTCGATCTCAAAGAATCCGAAGAACAGCTGAAAACTTTTCAGGAAAAAGAAAATATTGCTGACCTCTCCGGCGACACACAGGAATTGATCAACCAACTGGCAGAATTTGAGTCCCTGTATAATGCGGCACTCACAGATTTGCGGGCCTATGAAAAACGGCTGGAGTATCTCAATCAGCAGTTAGGGATTCAGAAGAAGAACTTGCAAGCAAACATCGCGCAAATTTCCAGTCCGTTGATTTTAAAGCTGCGTGATGAACTGGCAGAGACAGAACGTAAAGCCTCCGCCGTGCTCTCCCAGGGCGTCACCGAAGAATACC
Organism: Calditrichota bacterium; assembly: GCA_008501545.1. Classification (GTDB taxonomy): domain Bacteria; phylum Zhuqueibacterota; class Zhuqueibacteria; order Zhuqueibacterales; family Geothermadaptataceae; genus Bioreactorimicrobium. Next base: position 158 of record QQUM01000358.1, on the reverse strand, counting down.
CGGAAGTGAAAAAACTGCGCACCCGGCAGGAAACCATTAAACAGCGCCTGAATACCGAAACCAAAAAACTCATTATGGGGGGCTTGACACCCAACGATCCCATGGCCCACGCCCAGCAACTCGTCAGCCAGGTCGTTGAAGCGGAAACCGAAATTCGT
>QQUM01000421.1 GCA_008501545.1 Calditrichota bacterium | reverse complement strand
GTGTTGGTAAATATTGCTGGTGAAAAACTCGTATTGGGTGTAACGGAACACACGATTACAGTTTTAACCGAACTTGAAAATATGGACGGCAAAGATGATAATAAGAACTCATTTTTATGTCCTCCGGACAAGAATTATTCTCAAAGTCTAAAAAAATTCTTTCAGAATGACATTGCAGCCCAAACCGAACAACATTGAGTAAATCATATCCAATTTACATTTCTTTTTATTAGCGATTCAGACTCTAAACTTGAAGGCGTACGTCATGCGCAGGATGCACCAGCGTACATTTTTAATAATACTTCTTTTCATGGTTTTCGCATTTGTTGCCACTCCGGAAATAAATGCGCAATCTGTGCCAAAAGTTTCGATAAATGTGGACAACGCACAGGAACCGCGCGATGTGGCATTGGCTCTGGAAATTCTCTTCCTGTTTACCGTTCTCACGCTTGCGCCTTCATTTCTCATAATGATGACGTGTTTTACGCGTATTGTGGTCGTTCTGCATTTTGTGCGGCAGGCGATGGGAATTCAACAAATGCCGCCGAACCAAATTCTGCTCGGATTATCCCTGTTTCTTACCTTCTTCGTCATGGAGCCGGTTTTTCAGGATATTTATCAAAATGCATTTGATCCTTACGTGCAGGAAAAAATCAGCTCCGAGCAAGCGATAGAGCGCGGCATTTCACCGCTACGCCATTTCATGCTCAAGCAAACCCGTGAAAAAGACCTGGCGCTTTTTGTCAAATTATCCAAGTCAGATCGGCCACAAAATAGTGAAGAAATCGGCACGCTCATACTGGTGCCTTCTTTCATCATCAGCGAAATGCGACGGGCATTTCAAATTGGTTTCCTGCTGTATGTGCCGTTTCTGATGATTGACATGATTGTCGCCTCGATTCTCATGTCCATGGGCATGATGATGTTGCCGCCCATGATGATTTCATTGCCATTTAAGCTGTTACTTTTTGTGCTTGTCGATGGCTGGTATTTGCTTATCGGTTCGCTGGTTGAAGGATTTGGTTGATTTATAGTGCGAAAATTCAGATGAAAGCGATTCACAGGTGCGACGCACTTCAGTTCGATAGATCTATCCGTTTCGATGATGCGTGGAAGCTTCAATACCTAGTGCGTCGCACCTTCTGTAAAGGAGAAATAAATGACACAAGAATTTGTAGTATCTATAATGAAAACAGCACTTTGGACGACGCTAAAAATTTCCGGTCCCATACTGTTGCTCGGCCTGGCTGCCGGCCTGACAGTCGGCATCTTTCAGGCAGTTACCCAGATTCATGAAATGACGCTCACCTTCATTCCGAAAATATTGCTTATCGTCATCGCACTTGCCCTCTTTCTGCCATGGATGCTCACATCGATGCTCGACTTTACGACAACAATTTTCGGTTATATCTCGACTATAAAATAAAAAGAGTAGGAATTTCGCGCACCCCTTGGGCAAAACTTGCCGCTTATTTTTGATCTCGAAATATTTGTAATTTTTCGTCAAATGATGCTAAATGCATATCCATCATATACTAATATCATTACAAACTTATAAATGCTGTTTGAATGTTAAATGGCATGTTCGTTGCCATAGAAAATTTCCAAATTAGAAAGCGAACCGCAACAAGGGATTGAGCAACTTTGGACGCTTTGTTACAACAGGCAGAAGTCTTTTTTCTGGTTTTTGCACGGATATTTACACTCTTCGTGTTAATCCCCGTTTTTAAACATCGGGCGATTCCGATGACAGTCCGAATCGCGTTTTCACTGGTGTTTTCGGTTTCACTGGTTGCACAGGTGGCGCCAGTACAAATCGATATCTCGAATACGGCTGGTTATTTTTTTCTGATTGGAAAAGAAATACTCACCGGCATTATACTCGGCTTCGCTTCTGAATTCATTTTTCACGCTGTCCGTTTCGCAGGCCAGATAATCAGTTTTCTTATGGGATTTTCCATGGTTATCGCATTCGATCCGGAAATGAAACAGCAGATCTCGATTATTTCACGGCTCAAGGCAATTACGGCCATCACCCTGTTTCTGATAATTGATGGCCACTTTCTTCTCCTGGAAGCCCTGACGCGTTCCTTTGAAATCATTCCTCTGGTTGGGATGCAAATTTCCGCTGATCTTGTGCCATACATCGTCCGGTTGAGTGCAGATGTTTTTGTCATTGCATTGCAAATTTCAGGACCAATTCTGGTGATGTTGCTGCTGACTAATGTCGGGCTTGGAATTTTAGCCCGAACGGTGCCACAAATGAATGTTTTTATCGTTGGCTTCCCGTTAACGATCAGTGTTGGTTTTTTTGCACTTGTTTTTACGTTTCCAACCTTCAGTCACTATTTCCGGGGACTGGTTATGTCCCTGCGGACGACCCTGGGAACGCTCCTTCACGCAATGGCTGGGTGATGTTGCATGGCTGAAAATGAAAATGGTCAGGAGAAGACCGAAGAGGCGTCGCCGCGGCGCCGGAATGATGCACGTGAAAAGGGCAATGTCGCCAAAAGTGTAGAACTGAACAGTGCTGTAATTATTCTGGCTGGAAGCACTTTCCTTTACCTGTCCGGAGGCTTTTTATTACAACGCATCATCGAATTGTTCAAAGCCTATCTAACCGGCGCATCGGCCTTTGAAATGACACCGGAAGAAGTGCGGCCAATGTTTGTAAAAATGACTTTTCAAATCATTGAGCTACTCGGTCCATTTCTCATCTTTATTGTGGTTATCGGACTTTCTGTAAATATTGTTCAAGTAGGATTTCTATGGGCGCCAAAATCTTTACAACCGACTTTCAACAAACTCAACATCATCTCAGGTTTAAAACGATTATTCGCTGTGAAGTCACTGCTGGAACTGGTGAAAAACATCATCCGGTTGTTCATCATTGGTACGATTATCTACGCCGTATTAAGTTCAAAATACGCTACTTTTTTTCTGCTCACAAATGAAACCACAGGTCGCCTGATGCAGTTTATCGGCGAAGTTTCATTTGAGATTTTATTCAAAGTCGGCCTGGCCATGCTTGTGCTTGCTTTAGCCGATTTTGCATACCAACGCTACGATTTTGAGAAAAATTTAAAAATGACCAAGCAGGAAGTGAAAGAGGAAACCAAAATGATGGAAGGCAGCCCGCAAATAAAAGCACGCATTCGTGAAATTCAGCGGGCGATGTCGCGCAAGCGCATGATGGCATCCGTACCGGAAGCCGATGTGGTCATCACCAACCCGATTCACTATGCTGTTGCGTTGAAATACGAACCCGGGCGTAGCAGCGCACCGATCATTGTTGCCAAAGGCGAACGAAAATTTGCCGTGCGAATCAAAAAATTGGCTGCCGACCACAATGTACCGATCTATGAAGATCCCCCGCTTGCCCGTTTGCTTTTTCATAATGGAGAG
>QQUM01000765.1 GCA_008501545.1 Calditrichota bacterium | reverse complement strand
TCGAAAATCTCTTCTGTGGCATTGTGTACGCTTGTTACTGTCAAAGAACGAATACTCACACTAATCTATACGAAAAACGCAAGACACACAATATAATACCTATTTTAGCTTATGTCAAATCTTTTCTAAATTATAATGAAATATTTTCTAATTTGTCAAGAATAGCTAATGCTTGTTCGTTTTTAGGATCTTTTCGCAATACTTTCTTGAGAATATTCCTTGAATCGTCGTACCAACCGCTCTCAAAAAAATATTTTCCCGCAAGTATATATTTTTCATGGATATTATCATCATTAAGTATGGAACGAAAGAGCTCCGGACCACGAATTCCTAAACACATTTTCATTCTTGGATCAATCTCAATCAAAAACGATAAAAGTTTTATATTATTAGAATTATAGCGTAAAAAAGATAATAAAGACGGCAAACTCTTTTCCAGGAAAGAATTAATGGTTTCAATATTATGGACCAGTTCATTTTTTGAATCCATAAAATGGCGGGAAAGTGCATCGTAATTATCAAATAAATATTTCAACTCCCGAGTCACAACTAATTTATGGTATAGCCGCCCAATAATTACAAGAAAATCACTCTCTGATTTATCAGGCTTAATACGATGGTCCTTTTGTTTGCGAACGCTAGATGTTCTCACTATCGGCTTATAAATAAGTTTTGCATCTTCTTTAAGCGTAAAGAGCATTTCAGCAAGATCACTCAATGTCTCATGTGGAAAATCCTCTGGTTTAGACAAATTCTCATAGGTTTTCCGAAAACGCGCACAAAGTGAGAGATATGTTGCGACCATATTGCGAACGGTCCAGTCGCGTGTTCGATGTATATAATCTGTACCACTGTCATTCATTATAAAAGCCACCTTTTAATACAAATCAAGCTGTGAATTAAAATTAATTCGGCGAAAATAAACAAAAATACCTGAAAATTCAATGCAATTCACATAATTGTAATTGAATCTTAAAAAACTGGACAAATCAAAATTGAGGTAAAGGCATCATGCAAAACCAAAACCAAGATTATGTTTTTTATATATTTAAAGTTATTTATATATCCATAATTACAACTGTTAAAAAGATTGACCTTGAATCTGATCGATGCAAACGAAAACAGTTAAAAATTTGCTTAAAAATATATCTCGTGAAGTTGTGGTGCGCTAATTTCAAATTTCAAAATGATTCCAAAGCGCTAAAAAGAATACTCCGGAATTCACTCTTCGGCAGGGAGGGGATAAGACGGTTCGTGTGGCGTTACAACAGAGGATAACACTGAATTAAATATAAGCTTAAAAGTGCTAAAAGTTTGTCCGCGGTGTTGGGGGCGAAAACCAAACAAGATTATTTTGCCTTTTCCATAATCTGACGTAACCATGGCTGCGTTCTCTTTTAAGATTGCGCTATTCTTGATATACCCACTGATAAAAGGCTCCTGGGCATCGTACTTGCCGATAATATCACCATCCTGAACTGAAAAGACAGGGTCATTGTTATAAAAAATAGCCGTACGCTCAGGCATACCAAAACAAAGCGGATGTTCTGGCTTTAGCGAAATTTGCAAGAGAGAGCCAGGAGCAGAAAAACCAGCAAATGGGTGGATGATGTTTTTCATATTAAGTCGAAAAAGCGCAGCCATGCTTTTTGCGGCTTCGCCAAATGTGATCAACGTGCCCCCGGACCGGACAAACGCTTGCAATTGCTCTAAACCTTCATTTCCAAGACCAGATTTATGATTATTATTAAGCTGTGCCCCACTTTCACCCCACAACAATGTATGCGCCGAAACTGAAGGTAAAATAACTGCATCGTATTTACTGACAAGAGACTCCGGTTCCAACTCACAGTCACGAAGTATTGTGTAGGGTATTTTGTATGTATCAAGCAGGTAGCGTGTCCAACCCTGATCAATATTACCAGCGCATGTTTCCATCAGGACAAGTCGACTTTTTCGAAAAGACTCACGCTTGATTTCACCAAGATAATTTATCGAAACGACATTTAAACAATTCGTTTTAAGAAGTCGCGCCAGAGTAGTTTGACTTGCATTTGTCGCTTCAACCAGAAACCAGCCGGCGCCGACACTGTCGGGCAAGGTCGTTGTCTTTTCTGAAATACGGCTAACATTTATGTCAAAATCCAGCAACTCCTGTATGACACGGTATGTGTCATTACTGCGCGGATCTAACGCGAAATAGAGCGCATCATCTGCAAGATCATTTTTAACAGGCCATTCAATTTCATGCTCAACGATGGGCTCAAGCCCCTCTGGAATTTGCGTTGCTTTTTCAAAATGAACACCCATCTGATGCGGCAAAGTCCAGGCAGTGATATCATATGGACGCATCATGGTTTCGGGATATTTTAATGGTTCAAATAAACACAAAATATTGGCACGATAAGGCTGTGCTGTTGGGATATAATAGCCTTGAATTCCGGTAAATGGTTTCTCACTGTCAATTCGCTCCGGACGATAAACATCAATCCCCTGTGCCATAAGAATTTCGAGCAGTTTTTTAGCTGAGGATGAATCATGTTGGTCCAGGGGGATAACGTAGGCTTTACAACTATCCTGCATGCCTTTTTCGATTGCGCGACGTCCCATACGATAAAAGTTTTCTAAAACATCTTTGCGCCCACGAGCCATTATTTCAAGGAGAGCATATGCCGATTTTTGTTCGATATCAACAATATCTGCTAACCGCCAGACATCACCATTCCATGGTTTTGGCGTATTCTGAAGGACAGCATCCGGCGCTATTATATCTTTGGAAACGAAAAAATCATTGGATTGTGGAATTGTATCAGGAGTTGCCAAGCGTGCACTTGCAACTTCCGAAAGTATGCCAACCATGTTGTGAAAATAAGGCGCCGTTCGAAAGCCACCATGCCACCACATATCAAAAACTGTGTTACCGGCAATGCCTTTCACATTCTGTCTGGTGAGCTCATCCAAAATATAATCACCAATGTGGCGCAGCTCCTGATGAATTATAGGATCAATTAATGGATTCGTCACTTCAAAATGCGGGGGAATGACCAGGCGTGGTCCTTCACTTCCCATTTCATGCATATCAAAAATAACCTGAGGAAACCATTCTTTGTAAAGTACTTCCGTTACAACACGCGTTTCCTGTAAATTCAACATAAACCAGTCGCGATTATTGTCGTGACCCGCGTATTTATGATACAATCCCGGCGGATGCGTTCCCTCTGCTTCCGTGCCCAGTGTTTCACGGTACCAGTTTACAACAAAATCATGTCCATCCGGATTCGAAGAGGGAATGAGCAAACAAACAGTACGTGATAAAATCGCACGTGTGTTTTTGCTTTGATTAAAAGCAAGATCGTAAGCAAATTGCATTGAAAACTGGGAAGCACCAATCTCTGTCGAGTGCAAGC
>QQUM01000005.1 GCA_008501545.1 Calditrichota bacterium | reverse complement strand
TTCGCCATAAAGCGCCACGGTGATGGCTTCGAGGATGGAGCTTTTGCCGGAACCGGTCGGCCCGGTAATGGCAAATAATCCGGCATCGGAAAGCGGGGATTTTGTAAAGTCGATCTGCCACTGCCCGCGCAAACTGTTGATATTGCGAAAACTGACACGCCGTATTTTCATCGTGTTTTTTCCTCCTCCATATCAGACAGCAATTCTTGAAAGAGTCGTGTCATTTCCTTTTCATCCGCATCGTCAAGATTTTGGCTTTCACAGCGGCGGGAAAAAACATCGCTCACATTCAATTCACTCAAATCAGCACTGTCCACTTGTTCTGCAAGCGATGCTGCGCTGGATGTATAAGTTGCACTCACTTTGAGAATTTGCAGGTTTTTATCCTCAGCAAAACGGCGCACCTGCTCATCGGCGTCGGGGGTGAATTTCTCCAATTCCAATTGCACTTCGGCCCAGCATTGCAGTGCTTCAGTGCCATTTTCAAATAATTCAAGTTCTGCCTGTACCTGCGCAATACTGCCTTTAAAACGACGCAGACGTCGCGCGATGGGCACGTCGATCGGAATTACATTTTGCAATTTTTCCCCTTCAAATTCGACAAGTAGAATTTGTTTTTTATCATCGATTTCACTAAAACTAAGTGGAATCGGTGAGCCACTGTATCGAATTCGCTCTTCCCCACCAACTTTTTGTGGCCGGTGCAAATGGCCGAGCGCCACATAATCGAAGGCTTGCGGGAAAGCAGTCGCTGCAATTTGGCCAAGATTGCCAATGTGTATATCCTTCTCCGAATCGGAACGGCGCGCGCCTGCAGCATACAAATGCCCGGTTGCGATGAGCGGGCACCCGGCAGGTCGATTTTTTTGGGCAATTTTGGCGATATTAGCATAATGATTCGCGAGGCCCTCTTTTATTCTTTTTTCCCTCTCTTCATATAGCTCGCCGGCAACTGCGTTGCGAATATCACGGTCGCGCAAAAACGGCACAGCGCAGACGACTGCCTGCACATTGTCTTCTTCATTTTTCAACTCGATTATCTCATCATTGATATTTTCAGTGGCGCCACCAATGACAGAAATGTTGAAACTTTGCAGCAACGCTCTCGGTGCATTCAGCGTCGAAACCGAATCGTGGTTGCCACCGATGATAACGGTATGCTTACACGGACTTTGCGTCAGCGACTTGAGAAAATTGTAATACATACGCAGGGAGGCGTTCGGTGGGTTGGCATTATCAAAAATATCGCCGGCGATAATCAGGCCATCTATCGCTTGCTCATGAATGGTGTGCAGTAAAAAATCAAGAAAACGGCTGTGTTCTTCTTCCCTGTCTTTATCGCATAGATGGTGGCCGAGATGCCAATCAGCAGTGTGCAAAAAACGCATGCGGGTTTTCCCCTTCAAGATTATATATTTTTTTGTTTAATGTGAAATTGACGTAAGAAAAGCGTTCTTAAATTTTCTTTGATAATACGATTCACTTCGTAATGTCTAGAATGTGTGAAAACGAAAAGCTCAGCCTCCGTACCTTTTCACACAGTCTGGTCATTCAGGATGAATTTTTTTAGATATAACCCGTTGTGCAAAATTGAGATTAAGAGCAAGACAAACTATTATGAAACGTCATTCCGGCAAGTTTTTAGCCGGAATCCATTATTGGTTAAGGCCAATAGAAGTAGATTCCGTCTAAAAGCATGACGGAATGACGACACGCAGGCATAAGCGTGTGAGGTTTATCCACAATTTTCAATGATATTTAAATTTTGCACAACGGGTTAAATAAAGTGCATTCTTTTAAAATTTTTCCCGAATTGATGATTTTGGTTTCCAAAAAGTTCCTTTTCAGGATGACAAACACACTTGGTGCGACATTCCTTAAGCCAAACTCACTTTTGATAGGTAAATCGTTATAAAATTTAATACAAATGGCAAATGATGCAACGGATTTAAAAACCGGTGGATGAATAATAGCAATTATTCTGTTCAAACAACAAACTCGATTAACGCGACTCGTAAAAATCGATGTCATACTATCTGGCATCCGTTCAGAAAAGGCAATTCCGGCAGCCCTTTAGAAGGGAATCCACCGTTTGCTAAGGCTAAAAAAAGGTATTTCAAAATGAATCGTACTATGCTATTTCTAATTCTAACATTGCAATTCGTAGCGTCCTTACTTTTTTGCCAGACGCATGATTTAAACAAATTACTGGGCACAAAAGAACTTGTTACTGATGTGCAAAACAAGGTCGTTTACTTGCCTGCGACTTTCCATGCGGCGGCGTATGACGGCTCGTCTGGCCACACGAACAATTACCACGCCGTAGTATGGGATGGGGGTGGCGCAAGCAATCAAAGTCCATTTACCACCCAAGTGAATGATTCGCTTTTTTATGCGGCACTGGTGAAAATCGGTGCGGTTCCCGGTAATAATCTTAAACATGCATCCTGGGCTAAACGCAAAGATCGTAAACACCCGGCACCTAAAATGCGTGTGCAGGGGAGCCCGGTTGTGCTTACCATCTGGTGGCAAGGTGCACAGCACCCACTGCCGATCGAAAGATTTTTTCTCGATCCGGGCGAAAAGGGAATTGAGCTGCGATTTGGCGGCAATCTTGAGCTAATACACAAGTGGCATAGTGGCTGCATCGTTTGTCTTTTCAGTTGCCCCGGTGGAAAAGTAAGTAATGCGGCCTATACTATCCGCGATTATGTTGATAAAACAACGAAATTTGAAATGAACAAAATAAACACACCGGCTGATGAGACACCGGTGGTGCTCATTTTCAAACTTGTGGAAGAATAAAACAGCATGCAATTAAACCGACTGGAATTTCTCGCTATGAACAACCCCTTACGGCGAATGCACTTGCGATTCATCGAATTGAGAGCATTCCAGAAATTGCTAAATAGGCATAACATCACGCTTCAAGGAAAAATATTACTTGATGCAGCGTGCGGTTCCGGCTACAGCCTACGGCTACTGCAAAAAACTTTCAAACCCAAAAATCTCATCGGTTTTGATTTCATGCCAGCACAAGCACGATTGGCCAGGCGATTTAAAGGCCAAGCCAGCTATTTTCTGGGTGATGCAACCCAACTCCCCTTAGTAGATGAACTCTTCGACGGTCTATTTGCTTTTGGCATGCTGCACCATGTAGAAAACTGGCAAGGCGCAGTACAAGAGTTCTACCGTGTCCTGAGTCCCGGTGGCTATCTGCTCGTTGAAGAACCGAGTCGCTCGGTTGTAAATTTTTTTGGCACCTACTTTGGATTTGAATTCCCGGTTCAAGGGCAATTCGAATGGCATGAATTTGAAAACGTTCTGGAAAAATCGGGATTTAAAAAAATCGCCTGTAAAAATTTATACTGTTCCTGCCTTCGGTTTTACCTATTTCAAAAACCACTGGCAAAATAAA
>QQUM01000287.1 GCA_008501545.1 Calditrichota bacterium | reverse complement strand
TTCAAATTCCCGATCTGTAAAAATTTGTTGAAGTGTGAGTAATGAATCGTTTGGCGATTGTGCAGGAAGTGATGCTGTTTGGAATATGATTGTAAAAACCAGTAAATTCAGGCAGAAATAAACAGATTTTTGGATAAAAATCTTCAAGATATTCTCCTTTTGAATAGAAGTGAGTTGTTAAGATGGTTACCTTCCGTTCAATAAATAAAGTAAAAATACTTTATTTATTGAACTTATGCAAGTGTATCAATCTATGATTAATCAAAAGAAAATTTGATTTTTTTAGTTAAAAATATTTATAGAATAGCATTTATAAAAAATATTTGCATCGAACTGGAAATTACCCTATACTTACTTAAGACCATTACATTTGAATTAAAGTCCTGCATCCAGCTCTTCACTTAAAGTTTTTTAATCAATCATATTTATCTTCTGATTTGTCAAACACATTTCTGCTCGCATTGTTTTAATCGATTGACTGGTTTGATCAAATCGGGTTGAAGTCATAAAATTCTCATACGCATTGGATGCCTATGGAAAATGATGCAATATTAGCCAGCAGGATCAAGTCCGACACGATGGAATTTGATCATGAAGCAGAAGCCTGTCTTTTACAGAAGTTTTACCCGCGTATCCGTCTGAAGCTTGAGTTTAAATTACACGCAGAGAAGGATAAGATTGATGATCTCACCAATGAAATTGCTACGGAATTCCTGCTAAGTCTGCGTAACGGCAATTATGATCCTGAAAAAGCATCGCTCGGAACCTATTTAAATGGAATCATAAATTTTAAAGTCATCGCGTATATCGATCGAAAAAATCGTGCTCGAACAGTGTCTATCGAAAATACGAACGAAAATGGTATCATTGAACGACCGAAATATCTTGAAAACATGGATAACGAAAAACTGATCGCATGCCTGCGCCATCATTTACCCAAATTACGAAAAAATTATCGCGAAGTCTTTCTGTTATATTATCATGATGGATTGAGTGTGAAGCAAATAGCAGAAAGGCTCGGCCGTAGTTCTTTGACAATTGCGAATGAAAAATTTCAAGCTGTGTGCAGTTTGCGCAAAAAGTGTGTTAAGAAATAAAATTGCTCAATATATTGCACAACATCCACAAGAGTAAAGTAAAAACCAGGATTTAATATGGACTGCACGCTTGATGACAGGTCAAGAGTAATAGACGATTACTTGGAGAACAGATTAGCCGATTCAGCGAAGGATGACTTTGAAGCACACTATCTCGAGTGCGATGATTGCTTTGCCGAATTGAATTTTACAAAAACACTTCGGGATCTAATTCAAAAAGAGGGGAAGGCGCTGTTGCACATCCCGAAAGAAAAGAAAGGGATCGATTGGCTGAAGGGAATTTTAGGGAACGAATATAAAAAATTCCGTGTGCCTGCGTTAGGAAGCGCAGGCCTGGCATTTGCACTTTATTTCCTTTTCTTTTTTTCCCCACAATCCAACTCAACCTTGATTGAGTTTCATTATAATGAAAAGGTGCCTCTTCAATACGACGATTCAGCTTGGCGTGGCGGCAGTACGCAGGCAGTCGATTCATTGTTCGATGCTTTCAACGATCAATTTACAACCGCAATGATAGAATACAATCAGTTAAATTATCTACCTGCAGAGAACTTGCTGCAAAAAATGCAGCCTGCCGTAGAACTTTTACAAAAACGCATGCGCTCCCAGGCTGAAACACAACAAAACTTGAACAAACTGAATGTCTCTGTCAGAAACTATTATTTATATAGAGGGCTTGCAAATCTCGCAATTGCGACAAAGGATGAAAAAACGCCTTCAATATCAACCATCCAGGAGGCGCTGACCTATTTTAATAAAGCGAAGGCAATCCCGGTAGAAAGTACAGTGGATCGCAGTCGGGAAAATTATTTTATTGGGCTCTGCCATGCTTTTCAAAATGACAAAGATGAATCCAGGCGCATCTTAAAAACGATTCACCCTGGAGAACAATTTCATAAGCAAAGTGTAAAGTTATTAAATCAACTCGGGGACTAAACGAGTCGTCCAGAACTCATAGCAGAGGAGGAAGGGATGAGATTTCTAATGAAACGGCTGATTAACTTTTTACTCGTTGTTGTACTACTCACTCTTGGTGGTGTGAGCTGTGACAAGTCAATAAAACAAAAGCCACTGCCAACGGTTGATAATTTTATCGGTTCGTCACTTAATGTTGCGCTGTATGTCATGCAACCCGTTCTGTTGAAAAGCCAGAAAACATGGTCTGATACAGAAAAACGACCTGATGTTTCGGGTGATTCAACTGTAACGGATCCTGAAGTTAAAATGCTCAAAGAGGCCCCCGAAGCAGAAAAGGAAGGAGATGTCGATTCTGAAGAGAAGAAGTTGGATGTTCCTACTGATGTTGTCCCCTTCGATCAACCCTGGTGTCCACCACCACACGATGGCTGTCTCGATATATTCGCACCCATCATCAGTATTCCGGATTCTATTGAGCGGGGTCAAATTGATTACCATTGGCGCCCGGATAGTGTATCAACAATGGAAATATCCTATTTTGATTTTTCTGCAGCGCCTGAGAATATCACCATTGGCAACATTTCTATCGGATCGGATGATTACTCTCCACAACTTGAAGCGTATATTAGAGTCGTGCGGTACCTTTACGGCAATTACATCGACTTGAAGGAAATAGAAGAGAAACAAGGTTACATTGCTTCCTCCAGCACGACAGAATATGCGCATTATCTCGATGCTGACAATAAATTGCTCGTAACTGTCGAAATTACGTTTTCATCTACTAATTATTCCGTTCGATGCAGCATTGAAAAAATAAGTGATGAAGTTGAGCATTCACAGAAGTTCTGACCAGAATCGGTGTGTTGTACGAAGTTGGCATGTTTAGTGGCGGAATTTCCAGAAGACGAAATAGTCCATCAGACCTGTGATTCGCTCGGATGGGCTATTTCAATTTTAGGAGCCTACGATTTTTGCAGCGAAATTCAAAAGATTCGTCCATGTTTTTCTCTTGTTTTTGGGGATTTTTATCTCCACTAATCCCTGCCTGGCGCAAGCAGACAGAAGCGAACTGAGCGAGCATCACCACGCTGCATCACAGCAATTTTTTGCATTCCTGTCCGATACAACGAGTGCAAATAAGCTAGAGCACATGTTGAATTTTATCAACTCATTACCTGAATTTTTTCCCGCCTACATTTTTTTATACGAATCCTTCACCAGCCAAAATTCAGTGGCCGCAAGCGATAGTTTTTTTACACGCCTGTCTGTTGAAAATCCTGATAAGCTCAATTATGGCTGGGTATTATCTCAAATAAAAATTGCCCAAAAAAGAAAAGCCGAAGCGGCAAATATTTTAAAAACAGGTATTAAAAAAAACAGAGAAATGCCCGCGAAAGTCGTCT
>QQUM01000046.1 GCA_008501545.1 Calditrichota bacterium | reverse complement strand
ATTCTTCACCCCAATACTGCCAGGTTAAAAAGCGGTCAACTGCTAGATCAAGCTGTGTGTGAATGTGTTCAATTTGAGATTGCCCGTCAGGAGAAGGAATGGGACCGCTGTGCCCAAGTGCTGTCCCCTGCTGTTCATCTTCACCAGGCTCGAAATATGAATTGGTATGCACATAAGCTTGATAGATGGGTAGTTTTGAGTTAGCTAACTTAAGTTGGAGCGAATCCGAACGTACTATTTCATCAGGAATCATACAGGTTACATACACAAAACGATTAGGATAAGCCATGTTCTTATCCCAATTCATTATTTCAGGCTCATCACTCCCAAAAGATCCAATTTGAACCCATCTTCCCAGACTGCCAAATATTATTTGCCAATAAGACATGTAAAGATATTGTCGGTTCTCCAGCGTATCAGATCCCCAAAACTTAAAGGTCATATAATTTTGTACACCAGGTTCAACTTTCACAGTTAATTCCATCCAGCTGGACTCAGAATCAGTGCCATCCAGTTTGCGGTAGCTCTCACCAAATGCGCCAACAGCAGTGGAAGAATTGGCAAATTCTACATTGTGCGCTGCCTCGGATGAATCATTGCCAAAGATGATCAAATCCAGATACTGCGCCTGTACTGAAGTAAATCCGGTGAGAAGCACTATTAAAAATACATAGAAAGGAAATAATTTTTTTTGTATAAAGTAATTAAAACCGCTTAAGTTTTCCATAACTCCCATCCTAAATTGACTTTGATAAATTCCTTGCTAATTCCGCATCCAGATATGGCTGCCGGCCAGCAAATTATCGTATTCTTCTATGAGCAGTTTTTTCATTTTTTGAAAAATATCAGGATGCTTATTCGCTACATCCTCACTTTCCCCGATATCTTTTTTCAAATTGTATAAAACAAAATCTGTGAGTTCTGCCTGTTTTACAAATGCCTCATTTCCGTCATAAATATTTTTAATTTTCGGAAGATAAGCCGAGTCGTTTTTAAGTCTTGCCATGATTTTCCAGTCGCCATCTCTCATAGCAACGATGTGCTCGTTAAGTGCATTGTAAAATGCCCAAAGCAGTGGTTTGCTGCGCTCATACTTCCCATCCGTAAACAGTGAAGTAAACGATTCACCATCAATTGGATTTTGTGGCAGATCGGCGCCCGCTATTTCAGCAAAAGTAGGTAGAAAATCGAGGGAAGAAATCACAGCATCCGACGCGCCTTTGAAGGTTGGTCTCCCCATCCAGTGAATAATTCCAGGAACTCGAAATCCGGCTTCGTGTGTCCAGAGTTTCATGCCTTTCAGTGGCCCGGGTGAGCCGTAGGATCGTTTAGCTCTTTTGTATCTAAGCAAGGTTTCCGGTCCGTTGTCGGATGTAAAAATGATGAGCGTGTTTTCGTGTCTGTTTTCTTCTAAATAGGAGAGCAAGCGACCAACGGCTTTATCTACATTTTCCACGTTGGCAAAAAACTGGGCTTCATTTTCATTTTTTGCAAATGGAAGGTATTTCTCTACAAGTGGCTGTGGAGAAGCAATCGGCACATGTGGCTCGTGAAAATTAACCTGAAGATAAAATGGATCAGCACTTTTCTTTTTGTCCAACCAATCTATGGCCTCATCCACAATAATCTGGCAACTGAATCCTTCGATTTCACCGACTGCTTTACCATTGCGAACAAAGTTATTTGGATTTTCGTGGCTGGGCGCGGCGTTATTGCGTGTAGCAAACCAGTGATCAAATCCAAAATAGTCAGCTTGCGGTTGCTTGTCTGAATTGAACTGAGAGCTGCAGTGCCATTTCCCGACCAGGCAGGTGGTATAACCGACAGATTTCAACATAGCAGGAATTGTTTCTTCGTGTTCCTGCAAATGAACCAAATCCCGGCAGTCTTCACTTTTTTTCGGGCTGGGAATAAAATCGTAAATCCCGGCGCGGTTTGGGCTTCTGCCAGTAAGCAAACCGGCGCGCGCAGGTGAACAAACCGGCGCGGCTGAATAGAAATCAGTGCACAGAATGCCGTTGGAGGCCATTTTATCAAGGTTCGGCGTCTCAATGCTTGTATGACCATAAAGGGGCAAGTCGCCATAGCCCAAATCATCACACAGGAAAACAACAATATTTGGCTGACTCTTTTCTTTTTGGCAGGAGATAAATCCTAATGCAAAAAAGAGGATGAGAATAGAAAATTTTAATGACTTCATTTTTTTTATCCATTATCTTTGTTCTAGATGAATTGCAAAACCATTGTTCTTCTTAACATCGAGCTTTAGCTTGCTGGTTTTGTCCAGTTTTAGCTTTTCGATCTTCACTTGTGTGCGGGTGTTTACACTTTCATCATCCGTGTATAATTTAGCGTTGTACTGCGCATCCTGTTCTAAAAATGAAAAATCGATTTCAACTTCCCGGGCAGTTTCACCATTGATGCCGCCTACAAACCAGTCATTTCCTTTGCGCCGGGCAATGACGCCTAATTCAGCTATTTCAGCAGTTAAGACTTTTGTTTCATCCCAGGTGGTGGGCACTGCGTCAAAAAACTCCAGCTCGGGTTCGTTGCCGATGGTTTGTGTATTTCCCCACAGCGCATCATCTTTAACAGGTGCAAGTGGCGCCCTGTCATACCAATACAAGAACCGCAGCGGACTAAACAGACAAATTGTTTTCGCCAACTGCGAGGCATGGGAGCCCATCTCTTCCACGCGTTCATTATAATAACAAACCGTATTATCACCTGCTCCGGCCAGCATGCGGGTAAACATGGTAATCAAAGTATGGCGGTTGGGTACGGTTTCTTCATCTCCCCTGATGCCTTCCTGTGTTAGAAAATTGGGATATGTTCTGGACCATCCTGTCGGGCGGTACTCATCGTGTACATTTACAAGGATGCCATATTTTGCACATTTTTTAATGGCTTCGTGCATCCAATTTGTTGCATCCTGACTGCCCACGCGAACAAAGCCAAATTTAATACCGGCAATACCCCATTTCTTGTAAAGTGGCAGCAATTCATCCAATTGTTTCTCAAGAGCACGCCGGTTGACATAAAGCATCACTTTAACCTGCTTCTCTTTGGCATATGTACAGATGGCTTTCAAATCAAATGGCCCTTTGGAACGTTTAGGATCAAGCGTTACGGTAGTCGCATCAGACTCTTTACTCGTTTCCTTTCCGTACCAGCCGGCGTCAAAATGCACATATTGCATATTGTGGGAAGCGACAAAATCAATGGCTGCAAACGCGCCTTTGGTTGTCAGCGTAGTTTCACGCAGTACTTTTCCCGGTTTTATCCAGGATACATCTTCAATTGCACAAGGCTCATTTAGGTTTTGAATGATGTAATTGTTTTCCAGCTGCTTACCTTGATTTTCCGCCATCATCACCACACGCCAGGGGGACTGGAACGGCAAGGATTTCGTCACTTTA
>QQUM01000651.1 GCA_008501545.1 Calditrichota bacterium | reverse complement strand
CTATCGCCGCGTCGAGCTGGCAAAAGAAGCCAAATACCCGGTCATTTTCGGTGATGCCAGCCAGGATGTTGTTCTAAGGGCAGCAGGAGCAGAGCAGGCACGCCTTGTACTCAGCACCATGCTGACTATCGTTACGACGCAATCCATCATTAAGCAGGTGCGCTTGATTAATCCATCACTGCATATTGTGGTTATGGCGGAAAGCCCGGAGCTGATGAAAAAATTTTATGAACAAGGTGTGTATGAAGTTGTACAACCGGATTTTGAAGCCGGACTGGAAATTACACGGCAGGCATTGCAGCATTTGAATATTCCCGCTGCCGAAATTCACCGTTTTACCGACAGTGTTCGTAAAGAGTTGTATGCACCACTTTACGAAAACTCGACGGGATATGAATCCCTGAAAAACCTGCAAAATGCAACACATCTGCTTGATTTGCATTGGGTCAATCTTCCCGACAACAGCCCGCTTGTTGGCGCGATATTAAAAAATCTCGCCGTTCGCAGCAAAACCGGCGTTTCTGTTGTCGGAGTCATGCGCAACGGAAATTTAATTCCCAATCCCGATGCGGACTTTTGCTTTGCCGCCAAAGATATCCTGGCGGTAATGGGCGATACACAACAGCTGGCTGCGTTTGAGGAGCTGGTTGCGATGGAATCGAAATGATTTGTGCAATTTTGCGGTTGACTTTGAACATGGAAAAAAAGTTGATCGATGCGTATGATTATGCCGTGCTGAGCTGACTGTCCACCAGGTTTCCCGTTGCATTGCAGAGAAACAATCCGCTCGGAAAATCCTAACTGAATCAAAAAAATAATAGGTAAAAATTATGGACTTAAATCTTGCAGTTTTAATTGATGGAGACAACATCCCATCGGCGTACGTAAAAGGGATGATGGAAGAGATTGCGAAATATGGCAATCCCACCATAAAAAGAATTTATGGTGACTGGACCAATCCCAAACTGACAAAGTGGAAGAAAATTTTATTAGAGAATGCCATTACACCAATACAGCAATATGGCTATACAACCGGAAAAAATGCGACGGATTCTGCCATGATAATCGATGCAATGGATATTCTGTATTCTGAAAAGGTCAACGGATTTTGTCTTGTGTCCAGCGACAGTGATTTTACGCGCCTGGCTACGCGGCTTCGGGAGGCAGGCATGAATGTCATTGGTATCGGTGAGAAGAAAACGCCGGAACCCTTTATCGTCGCCTGTGATAAATTCATCTACATTGAGATATTGAAATACCAGTCTGAAGAAAATGAAAGTACAAGAAGAAAGTCCCCACAAAAAAGCAGCGTCGATAAGATAACCCCAAAAGTTATTAAACTCATCGCCTCCACGATATCCGATTTAGCAGATGATGATGGCTGGGCATTTCTCGGCGATGTTGGCAATCTTCTGCAAAAAAAACAACCCAACTTTGATTCAAGAAATTATGGTTTCCAAAAGTTGACCCCATTGATTAAATCAATAAAAAAATTCGAGATTGAACAGAGGGAAAGTCCAAACAGCCGCTTCAAGTTGATTTATGTGCGTAACAAATGATCGAATTAAACATTATGCAGATCACCAGTATGCTATCAGACCTAAAAACATGAGTCATTCGACAAGTCCTTCTGCTTTCTGCGCTTACCGGAAGCAGCTGGCTTTTAAACGATTATGATTGCATCTCTAATCGAATTGTTTTATTATGGCGAGACTTTATCTGGAATACATGGACATGGCAAGAATATGGTATTGATAAAAATTACAAGAAAATTGCCCGTTATCGCGGTGGCTGTACTCCTCCTGCAATCAATCGGTTTGCTCTATTGTGGTGACAGCGATTGCCTGCGTGGTGACAGTGATGAATTCTGCCAGACACTGGTGTGCAGTGTGCTGGATAGCCATGATCAGTCGAAACAGCCATCGGACTTTGACCAGGAAGACTTCTGTCAATGCATTTACTCCCATTCTCATAACATTCCCGAAATTACATTCTTTTCCGCTATTGTGGTCAATTCATATTTCTTTATGGATGCCCCGTTACATATTACCCCCCCAACGAACCGCATCGACCATATTCCCCGCGCCTGATCCCTATTTCCCACTATTTTTTAATAAACGCACTGTCGAATCGCCATGGGTGAAGTACATCTGAGTCCAAAATATCGGCATGCGTATTTCCTTTTCTCATTTTTTTAATTGAAACTGAATTTTGCATTATTTCAGCTGAATTGAATGGAGATCGAATCATGCGAATTTTAAATAAATATATTCGAAGTAGCCTGTTCACATTTGTCGTTATTGTTGGCCTGCTCGCGTCAGCATGCGCGAACAAATCGGTGGAAGAATATGCCACAAAGAATGAAGTTACAAACCAAAGCCAACGCTGCAAATCGCATCAATTGTCCACCAGTGCGTGTTTTATGTGTGACCCGGCATTGCGGGATCCTGACCGCTTGTGGTGCAGTGAGCACGATCGTTATGAGGACCGCTGTTTTCTCTGCCATCCGGAGCTGAAAGATGAAAATCGGCTTTGGTGTGAAGAGCACAATCTTTATGAAGATGAATGCATATTTTGTCATCCGGATTTGAAAAAGAAAAAAGCCGGTCAAACAGAAACTGCCGATGCACCTGGCAACCTGGATTTACAGTGTCTGGAACATGATCTTCCCGAAAAAGAATGCGGCATTTGCCATCCCGGGTTGGCGGATGCACTGCAACCGGGCGAAAGTTTGAAAATCCGTTTTGCATCGTCAGAATCAGCAAAAAAAGCCGGCATCGGATTTATCAAACCCACGCAGCGTAATGGATTAACCGATTTGTCTTTTCTCTGCCAGGTGATGTACAACCACAATCAATTTGCCCGAATTACCCCACGTGCGACAGGCGTCATTCAAAATGTGCTGGTCGACGTCGGAGACACCGTGTCCAGGGGGGATGTCCTGTTGGAGATTCTCTCACCGGAAATTGCCAAAGCAAAAAGCGAATACTTGATTGCTCACGCCAATGAGGCCTTGAAGCAATCGGCGTTTCAACGAAAGCAGGAATTGATCAAACAGCACATCACTTCAAAAGGCGATTTCGATATGGCTGCTACGGCGTATGAGCTTGCGAAAACCACAACTGCCGCAGCATACCAGCAATTGCGTAATTATGGGTTCAGCAAAAATGAAATTACAAAAATACGAGATAACCGCTCGACGACATCGACACTCCGCGTGCGTGCGCCGTTTTTCGGTACGCTGATCGACCGGGATGCCGTTGTCGGTGAAAGTGTTGCGCCCGGTAACATGACCTTTACCATAGCCGATCTTTCATCGATGTGGCTGGAACTTTCGATTCCCGAAGACCGCAGTGCGCATGTCGCCATTGGGGATTCGGTTGAAGCCGCTTTCGATGTTTTACCGGATACTCGTATTC